>CAKMZU010000011.1:0-275 GCA_929200485.1 uncultured Gammaproteobacteria bacterium
TTTAATGGTCAATTAAATTGTAATTTATTCGTAAGATAAGTAATCAATAGATAACGCTTTTATCCTCTTGCTATTTATTAGAGGCTATTCGCCTAATACTTTTTGACAATCTAGGTTTACGTTTATAGACCTACTCATATTCCTTTTCATCCTCTTTATTATTAGATTAGAAGGTGCTTACATGCGTAAAACAGGTTTAGGGCAAGCTCAATTTACCATGCATGTTGGTAACAACAGTTATCAGTTTAAGGATTTGAAAGACTTGATGGCTAAAG
>CAKMZU010000011.1:285-14545 GCA_929200485.1 uncultured Gammaproteobacteria bacterium
CTCTGGAGATAAACTTGCGGGTATTGCCGCGGAAAGTGCCGAACAGCGAGTGGTTGCACAGATGCTATTGGCCGAATTGCCTCTGAAAATTTTTCTGGATGACTTACTCATACCCTACGAAAACGACGAAGTCACACGTCTAATCATCGATAGTCATGATGCCAATGCTTTTGATCTCATTTCTCACCTGACTGTTGGAGATTTCCGAAACTGGTTATTGTCGGATGATGCGACACCAGACGTTTTATCGCAAATAAGTGCAGGCTTAATACCTGAAATGGTCGCTGCTGTGTGTAAAATTATGCGCAATCAGGATTTAATACTGGTTGCAAAAAAATGCCAGGTTAAATCGGCATTTCGAAGCACGATTGGTCTTACCGGGCATTTATCAACCCGTTTACAGCCCAACCATCCAAGGGATGATAGTAAGGGGATTGCAGCCAGCATATTGGATGGGTTGCTATACGGTAATGGCGATGCCGTGATCGGAATCAATCCGGTAACGGATAATATCGATAAATCCATTGGACTGATGCATCTCGTTGATGACCTCATTCAGCAATACCAAATTCCAACACAATCCTGTGTCTTGAGTCATGTGATCAGTACTTTACAAGCTATCGAAAGAGGAGCACCTGTCGATCTTGTTTTCCAGTCGATTGCAGGTTCTGAGGCGGCAAATTCCAGTTTTGGTTTTGATTTATCCCTTTTAGCGGAAGCTGAGCAAGGGGCTTTATCGCTTAATCGAGGGTCTGTAGGTCAAAACGTTATGTATTTTGAAACAGGCCAGGGCAGTGCGTTATCTGCTAATGCCCATCATGGGGTGGACCAGCAGAGCATAGAAGCAAGAGCCTATGGGGTTGCCAGAGCCTTTAACCCACTGCTTGTGAATACCGTAGTCGGTTTTATTGGGCCGGAATACTTGTTTAACGGTAAAGAAATTATACGAGCAGGTTTAGAGGACCATTTTTGTGGCAAATTACTCGGTCTGCCGATGGGGTGCGATATTTGTTATACCAATCATGCGCAAGCGGATCAAAATGATATGGATAACTTATTAACGTTGTTAGCTGCAGCTGGCTGTAATTTTATTATTGGTGTCCCTGGTGCTGATGACATCATGCTAAATTATCAATCGACGTCATTTCATGATGCCCTCTATGTTAGACGTCTATTAGGGCTTGAACCTGCACCTGAATTCTCGCGTTGGCTGGTGAAAATGGGCATATTCTCTGACACGAAAAAAGATACGTTAAGCGAAAATATGCCCCCAGCCTTATTACATTCAGTTAAAAACCTGATGAGTGAACGCTATGTCTGATGTGCAGGTTACCAAGGCGGCGAAATCTATTGTCGACAACCCTTGGCGAAGTTTATCGAAATATACTGATGCGCGTATTGGCTTGGGCAGAGCGGGAATCAGCCTGCCGACGCACGAATTGTTAGCTTTTCAATTAGCTCATGCTAAAGCGCAAGATGCAGTATTTGTGCCTCTTGATTGTGAGCAGTTAAAGGAAGATATTATCGATCAAAACCATCACTGGTTAACGTCAGATGCTATTTTGTTTGCACAAAGTAAAGTTGCTGATCGAGAACAGTATTTACAGCGTCCGGATCTCGGTCGGTGTTTAAATGAAGCATCAAAGCAACAGCTCTTATCGAAGGTTGATCCACAAGATACACCATACGATTTATCCATTGTTATTGTCGATGGGTTATCTGCATTAGCCGTTCAAAAGCATGTGCCTATATTATTATCGCTATTCGGTAGTCACTTAACATCAATATCGGGTGCTAATGCGTTGCAAATTTCTCGTATTGCTCCTTTGGTTGTTGTAGAGCAAGGCAGGGTAGCGATTGGTGATGAAATTGCGCAGCAGCTAAATGCGAAAGCGGTACTGGTTATGATCGGTGAACGACCGGGTCTGAGTTCACCTGATAGTTTAGGATTATATTTCACTTGGGCACCTGAATGTGGTTCTACCAATGAATCGCGCAATTGCATTTCGAATGTTAGACCCAATGGCCTCAATTATGATAGAGCAGTGCAGAAGCTATTTTATTTGCTGAGTGAATCCTTTCGGTTGCAAATAAGTGGGATACATTTGAAAGAAAGTTCGCAGACTTTTAAGTTAGACGGTTAAGCTAACTTTCTTGTTCATCATTCCTGCGATTTAAGTATCGCAACCCTTATGAATGTGTCGATTATGCTAAGAAATTGTTGGCTAAAGCCTGTCAACCATTAGCCAACATCATTGACGTTGCTAGAGAATTTGATCCTTCAAATAGGCCGTATTTAGATATTTGGCGCTTTCTCTTTGTTCCATGCTTTTATACCATTTGTTGATATTATTAAATCCAGTATCAAGCACCCATGGTATTACCTGATTTAACGTTCCCATAAAGGCGAAAAGCAAAATATCTGCAAGTGTTATGCGACTCCCTGCGATAAACGTTTTACCTTCGAGTTCGCCATTGAGTCTCTCCATGCCTTTTAGTGCAAGTTCTTTGAGTGGTTCTGAAATGCCTTCGATTAGTTTTCGGTGGCCTTGATAAAAAGCATTGAATTCTTCAGTGTTTCTTAAGCTTTCTGTCATTGGATTACATATTTCCAGAAATACTCGTCGAACCCACATCCGAGTCTCAGCGCGCTCTTCAGCTGTGGTGCCAATTAAGCTGCCTTCTTTTTCCGAGACTTCATCAAGGTATTCACAAATAGCGGTTATTTCTGTAATGATATGGCCATTTGCCAATCGTAAAGCGGGAACTTCACCGCGTGAGTTAACTGTGTTGACATAATCCTCTTGACGGTTTTCTAATGACATGATGTCAACGGGATGTACTTTTATACCGAAGGAATGCTGAGTTTCAGCAATAAAAAGTCTGACTGTTGCTGGGTTTGGGCCTAATGAATCGTATAAAATCATATTTCACCTGTCTTATAAGTATACGTTGTAGTATACTTTAGTCTCGGTCAATCTTGATGTCAATAAAAATATACGCACGCGTATACAAATAATTTTGTGAATAGTTATGGGACGAAAAGAAATAGATGCAAGTATCATTTTGGATGCTGCCACTAAAGCGTTTTTAGCCAATGGTTTTAATGCAACGACAATGACAGAAATCGCTATGACGGCTGCTGTTACTAAAAGAACCTTATATAAGTATTACTCGTCCAAGGATGATATCTTCAATGAGATTGTAGATAACTTACTTGATCAGCTAGCCCAGATTGATTTTCAGACAATAACATCATCAGACAGGCCGATTGACAAAAAGATCAGCGTTTTTTCTAAGGCGATTGTTGATGTGTATGTGTCACCAGCGTTTGTCAATCTCTCAAAGCTGGCATTCTCGGAATTTCTCAATGGGCGTTCTTTGAGCTCGCATCAGATGGAAAAGTATGCGCAGTTTGAAAACTCGGTTCACCGTTTTTTAATTGGCATCAGTCAAGAAAGTGGAGTGGCTTTTGCTTTCTCTGTGGAGTTTTTAAGTGAGCAACTGCTTTCAATGTTAAAAGGGGCTTTCTTATATCCCAAGATATTTAACATGAAAGAGATTGATGAAAAAGACATAGCTCAGAAGATCGGAGAGATTGAAGAGTTTTTTATCTTAGCAGCAATTAAGAAGCGTTAGTTGCTATTTTTATATGCTTTGTGGATGGGATGCCATGGTATAAATGATTTAACTTACGAGACATTTCCCTAATTTTAATTCCTCCATTTAATCGAACAACCCATGCTTGATTGTTGATCTGAAGGCCCAACACCGGTTTGTGCAATTTGCTGCATTGCGTTGACCAATTCAGGAATTCTGTCTGGCGATTCATCCATTTTAGTGTTATCCAATCGCCCTCGGTATTGCAGCTCGCCTTCGCCATTAAACCCAAAAAAGTCAGGCGTGCAAACGGCACCAAAGTCCTTGGCGACGGATTGAGTTTCATCAATTAAATAAGGGAAATCAAAGTGATGCGCTTTAGCAAAACTGATCATTTTATCAGGCGCATCTTCAGGGAAGTTCTCATAATCGTTAGCCATGATAGCTAACGTGGGTATACCTTGTGCCTTCAATGTTTTTGTATCTTCAGATAAGCGATTGGCAATGGCTTTCACATAAGGGCAGTGATTGCAGATAAAGGCAATTAAAATACCTTTATCTGATAGGGTCTCAGTAAATGAATAGCTTTCTGCGTCAGCTGTTTTCAATGAGAAATCTGGCGCTAACCAGCCTGAATTGACTTTGGGCGTTTCAAGTAACATCAAGGTTTCTCCATGTTTCTCTATAAAGCAGAATACATTTTGGTTATTTTACCAGAGTCTTAATAGGCCTAATTAAATTTCTCCATCTGGTCAGCATTAAAATAATCAATCGCACCTTCGGTAGCCTTAAAGTAATCTGCTAAATGTTGGCTGTGCATATGCTCTTCCCATAAAGCCTTGGACTCCCAATTTTCATAAAACAGAAAGTGCTCAGGGTGCCTGCTGTCTTGGTGAAGCTGATATTCAATGCAGCCAGCTTCTTTTTTTGTAGGCTCAATCAGCTTGACCAATTCATTCTTGACGAGGTCAATCTTATCTTTTTTAGCTTTGATGTCGGCAATAACGGTTAATTGCTGCATACTTATCCTCCATCTGGATATCAAAAAGACGCTAAGACTATTTTTCCAATGGTTTGTTGTGATAGCAGTAATTGATGTGCTTTTTCCAAGTTCTCTGCGTTTATTTGACCTAAGTTTTGCTGAATGGTTGTTTTTATTTTTTGTTCATCGATTAATTTTGCAATGAGTGTAAGCCATTCACCTTGTTTATGTCTGTCTTTAGCCTGATGCATGGGTCTTGCAAACATATATTCATAGTGAAGAGAGAGGCTTTTGGGTTTAAGCTTCATAGGGTCTAAGCCTTCACCTGTATCGATAAATCCAATTTTTCCAAAAGGGGTTATCAAATCGATGTATTGATCAAAATTAGCCACGGTATTTTGGCAGCTCGCAATATGGGAGATAGATATATCAAGTGCTTCTAGCTGAGGCTTTAACGGTTGAGAGTGGTTTATCACATGGTCAGCACCGAGTGATTGAGCCCAGCTTTTTGATGACTCCCTTGAAGCTGTTGCAACAATGGTTACATTGGAGAGAGTTTTGGCCAATTGAATTAGCATTGAACCCACGCCACCAGCTGCGCCAACGATTAAGAGGTTATGATTATCTTCTTCCTGTAATGAGAAGTGTTCAAATAATAATTCTGCGGCGGTTATACTGGTTAAAGGCAGTGCTGCGATTTGCGCCATTGACAGACTTTTCGGTGCAAGGCTGACTAGCGATGCATCCACACACTGATATTCAGCATTACTGCCAGGTCTCGTGATGCTTCCTGCATAAAAAACCTTATCACCAACGTTGAAATTCGTCACATCAACACCTCTTCCAACCACTTCGCCTGCGGCGTCCCAGCCGAGGATTTTTGGCGCAGGGTCTTTGGTTGTTAGTAATTGTCTGACTTTGGTATCGACGGGATTAACGGAAATACTGACAACCTTGACTAATAAATCATTATCGCCACAGGTAGGTACAGGCAGCTCAAGCTCTTTCAGAATCGATTGATTTGATGATTCATCAATGATGCAACCAATGGCTTTCATGGTCATTTTCCAAGTAGAACATTGCGTCAGAATACTCGAACTAAAGGTAAAATGGCAGAGCTTTCTTTACCCTTAAATCGAGTGTGGGTTTCATCGGATAGACAAGATAAATTAACGAACTCTTGAGAGTAAATAAAGGCCAATCACAGCGGTAATAATTGAAGGGATAGCCATTGCCAGAATAGGGTTCATCCCAAAAACCATACTGAATGGGCCAACAGCGGTTTGCAGTGTTTTGACTAAAACGCCGACCATCACGCCACAAAACAGGCGAAAGCCCATAGTGACTTGACGTAGTGGGCCAAAGATAAAAGCGATCCCGACAAGTATTAAACTGAGTACCATAAATGGATAAAAGACTTTCTCCCAGAAGGCTAAGTTATATTCTATGGGGTTTAATGATTGAGACGAAAGATACTCGCTGTATTTAAACAACTCTCTCATGGGTAAATCTCGAGGCTGGGCAATGGCTACTTTTAAAAGATCGGGTTTTATCCGAGTGTCCCAGAAGACACGGGATTGTTCTTCTGTTTCAATGCTATCGGTTGATTTATTATCACCAATAAAGTGTGTAATGTTAACATCTGACAATATCCAACGTTTGCCATCGTATTGCCCAGTTTGAGCAATTTCTATTTTGGTGAGTTTCTGCTGTTTATTAAAACTGAATAAATGAACACCAATAAGGTTTTTTTGTGGGGTAAGGGAATGCACATACACAAATCGGTTTTCATCCCTAAGCCAAAATCGCTTTTTTAAATCGATCTTTTCAACACCCGATTTGGACAGTGTTTTAAGGTTATCTGCCATTATTTCAGAGCGGGGGGCAACAAACTCGCCAATTAATACGGCTGCAATCAAGAATACCAAGGTGGGTTTCATGGCAATCCAGGTTAATCGGGTCGTTGATAAACCGGTTGAACGAAGTACAACTAGCTCACTCGAACTGGCAAGTGTGCCTAGACCCACGAGACAACCAATCATGGCAACCAATGGCATCACGCTATAAAACTGCAAAGGGGAGCCCAGTAAAACATACAATAAGGCTTTTGAAAGGGTGTAATTGCCTGCTTGTTGTTGTAATTCATTGGCAAGACGAAAAATAATATCCAGCCCGAATACTACAAGTAAAACAACAGCTGTTGCCCCTGCGACCTGTTTGAAGATATAACGACTAATGACTGTCATTGCGAATTAACCGTTTGATGTCGTTAAAATAAAAAACCACTAAACCGAGTCCTAAAAATAACAGGTGAATTGGCCAAAGCCCCAGAATAGAAGGGTAGTTATCGGCTTCCATTTGATTATAAGTAAAGGTGATGCAGCCAAAATAGACAAAATATAAAATAATGCCGGGAATCAATTTGATATAACGACCTCGCCTATGGTTCGTTTCACTAAACGCCAAGCCAATAATAGCAATGACAGGAATCATAAAAGGCAGGCCAAAGCGCCATTGAAGTTTTGCTTTGGCCTCAACGCTATTTTCTTCTAAGAGTTGTCTGGTGGTTAGTGCATCGATTTGAGTCACTTCTTTTGAGATATGCTGTTCTTCTTCTACCAGTTTTCCTAGCGTTTGGAATTGGGAGATACGATAATTCAGCCCATTATCACCGCCAGAAATACGAAACCCGTCTTTTAATTCAAGGTACTGTCCGCCTTGCTTGTTATATTTTAAATGGGCAGATTCGGCTTTGACAATATCCAGACTTTCCGAATTTTGAGCGTTCATGATAGTAAATACATCGGTAATTTTGGATTTATTGCTGTTAATTTCTCCAGCATAAAGGGTCATTTTGCCGCTAAATGTTTTAAAGCTTCCACTGACGAGTGTGCTAAAGCTCATAGTATTTTCTGGTTTTTCCCAAAGTTTTTGGTATTTGTACAAACCTAGAGGGGTGAGATAAAGAGTGATAGCGGCAAATATAATCATCAGTGGTAGACAAACTCCCATGCACAAAAACAATAAACGCCGTTTAGAAACACCGCAGGCTTGTAACACGATCATTTCACTTTCAACATATAGTCGGCCGAAAGCTAACATTAATCCTAAAAATAACGACAAAGGGAGTAAAATTTCTAAAAAAGCCGGCAGGCGATAGAGCATGATCGAGAAGATAATGTCAGCTGGGAATTGTCCGCTTGCGGCGCTCGCTAGATGTTTAACAAAACGCCCACTTAAAAAAATGAACAATAAAATGGTTAAGACACCAAGAAAGCCTGAGAAAACTTCTTTTGTTAGATAAAAAAATATGCGCACACATATACCTTATGATTTTGAAACCTTCTTCTTTTAAAGGGTAACCATTAAAATTCTCATTGCTTTATGTTGCTTTTGAATTAACATAACCCATTAGCCCATGAAAAATGATCAATTATAGGAGTCAGTATGGATTTTAATCTGAAAACAACCGCATCGGGATTAAAAACCAAAGCCGATGTTTTTGTATTGCCGGCCCATGAGACGCCAACACTGCCTTCTATAGTAGATGAAATTGACAAAAGCTTAAACGGCCAGATTAAAAAACGACAAAAATCGAAGCGGCTTCGTTTAAAAAATGCACAAATCAATGGGTTTATTGCAACTGATAAAGCGTCATGGGGCGATGTCATTTTAGCTGGATGCACAAAAGGCAGCAGTCAGCGTGATTGGATTGCATTCGCCAAAGCTGTTTTTGCTGCCTTAAAGCAGGTTAAAGCAAGCTCGGTTGTTATTGATGTTACTCAGGTAGAATCAACATTATCAGAGGCATTGCTACTACAATTATTGACCAAAACCTTTGTTGAGACTTCTTATCAATACGACACCACACTCTCAGATAAAAAAGAAAAGCTTGCGCTTAAAAAAGTCCACTTGATCGTCTCGTCAAATAACTCTGCGAATAAAAAGGCAGTTGAGCTAGGTCAGTCAATGGGGGTAGGTGCTAATCTTGCAAAACAACTTGGCAATCTGCCTGGAAATATCTGTACGCCAAGCTTTCTAGCGAAGGAAGCGCAAGGTTTGGCTAAAACCTATCAAAAGCTTTCAACCGAAGTGCTTACTGAGACGCAGTTAAAAAAGCTAAAAATGGGCTCTTTGTTGTCAGTGACAGAAGGGACAACGGAACCTGCAAAAGTCATTGTGATGAAATACAAAGGCGATAAAGCCAGCCAAAAACCCGTTGTTTTAGTGGGTAAAGGCGTCACCTTTGATAGCGGTGGTATTTCCTTAAAACCCGGTGCCCGCATGGATGAGATGAAGTTTGATATGTGTGGCGCAGCCAGTGTTTTCGGAACGATGAAAGCCGTTGCGGAACTTGATCTGAAAGTCAATCTGATTGGTGTTGTTGGTGCGGTTGAAAATATGCCCGCAGGCAACGCAACTAAACCTGGCGATGTTGTAACCAGTCTGTCAGGGACAACCACTGGAGTCTTAAATACGGATGCTGAAGGGCGATTAGTATTGTGTGATTTGCTGACTTATGTTGAAAGATTTAAACCTAAAGCCGTGGTTGATATTGCGACCTTAACAGGCGCTTGCGTTGTAGCACTTGGTCACCACACATCAGCGGTGTATTCCAATGACGATGATTTTAAAATGGCACTTAAAAAAGCGGGTGATGCAGTTTATGACAGAGCTTGGCCAATGCCATTATGGGATGAGTATGATGAGCAGTTAAAATCCGAATTTGCAGATATGGGCAATATCGGTGGGCCTGATGGCGGTAGCGTAACAGCTGCATGTTTTCTCTCTCGATTTACCAAATCCTATACTTGGGCACATCTGGATATTGCAGGCAGTGCCTGGCAAAAGAAAAAAGCCTCGGGGCGACCAGTAAGCTTGCTGACCCAATATGTTATTGATCAGCTGTAACCTAAGAAATATTTGAAAAGATGACACGTATTGATTTTTATCTGATTGCCGGAGCATCGAATGATGAGCGACTCAAATTTGCAACGAAGCTGATTGGCAAGGCATTTGATGCCGCCAATACTATCTACGTGCATTGTGAATCTAGTCAGCTTAAGCAGCAGTTAAGTGATTTGATTTGGCAAATGCCTAATCGGTTTATCCCTCATGGGGATGTAACCGAATCAGTGCACCTTGGGCTGGAAGCGCCCAAGGATGACTTTCATGATGTTTATATTAATCTTTCTGCAGGCATCCCCCCTAATTATTCCCGCTTTAATCGCTTGATTGAAATTATCGATCAATCTGAAGACCGATTGATCGCTGGAAGAGAGCGTTTTAAAGCTTATCAGCAAAAAGGTTATCCGCTCAATAAGCATGACCTAAGAGATAAACATGAAGGGCGCGTGGTTTCATCTGCACCTTCATCCTCATAGACAATGGGTGTATAATCGCCCATTGTCATTTTTATCCTGATTATTGATTCCGAGTTGTTTGAATGGACAGTACCTATAAGCCCCATGAGCTTGAAAGCACCCTTTATGAAAACTGGGAGCGTAATAATTGGTTTGCCCCTAAAAAAGGGGATGAAGCCTATAGCATCATGATTCCTCCGCCGAATGTCACCGGTTCCTTGCATATGGGGCATGCCTTTCAGCATACCATTCAAGATGCGTTGATTCGTTTGGCAAGAATGCAAGGTAAGGAAACTCTTTGGCAAGTGGGTACCGATCATGCAGGCATTGCAACCCAGATGGTTGTTGAGCGTAACCTTGCCCGTGATAACTTGCCACCGCGAATTGAGATGGGGCGGGAAGCCTTTATTGAAAAAGTGTGGGATTGGAAAAAATCTTCAGGCGGTACCATTACTAAACAGATGCGGCGTCTTGGTAACTCCGTTGACTGGGAAACTGAACGATTCACTATGGACGAAGGTTTCACTGAAGCGGTGCAGACGGCTTTTATCAAACTTTATGATGAAGGCTTGATCTATCGCGGCAAGCGCTTGGTCAACTGGGATGTGAAATTTCATACGGCTATTTCAGATCTTGAAGTTGAAAATCATGAAGAAAAAGGTTTTATGTGGGAGTTCAAATACCCGCTGGCAGATGGCGAAACAACCAGTGACGGGAATGATTATTTAGTCGTTGCAACAACACGACCAGAAACTCTGTTAGGCGACTCTGCTGTAGCTGTTCACCCGGATGATGAACGTTATAAAAATCTGGTGGGTAAATTTGTTGTTGTCCCTTTTGTCGGTCGACAAATTCCAATTGTTGCTGACCATCATGTTGACCCTGAGTTTGGCACAGGCTGCGTTAAAACAACACCTGCCCACGATTTTAATGACTATCAAATCGGTCAGCGCCACAAGCTCCCCATGTTTAATATCTTCAGCAAAAGCGCTGAGATTCTAGTGATGGCTGAGGCCTATGATGCGGATGGTAAAGCCAATGAATCGCTGGCGTTTAGCTTACCAGAATCTTTTGTCGGTCTTGATCGATATCAGGCAAGAAAAACGATTGTTAAGGCATTAGAAGAACAAAACCTTTTAATCGGTGTTAAGGATCATTTGCTGCAAGTGCCTAAAGGTGATCGCTCAGGATTGGTTATTGAGCCCATGCTTACCGACCAATGGTTTGTTGATGCCAAAACATTAGCGAAACCGGCAATTGAAGCGGTAGAGACGGGGGACATGGAATTCGTACCCAAACAATACGAAAATATGTTTTTTGCCTGGATGCGAGATTTGCAGGATTGGTGTATTTCTCGTCAGCTGTGGTGGGGACATCGAATTCCAGCTTGGTATGATGACGAAGGCAATCTCTATGTCGGTGATGATGAAGCTTCAGTACGTGAGAAATATGAATTAGATGATAAACCCTTACATCAAGATGAAGATGTGCTGGATACCTGGTTTAGCTCTGCGTTATGGACTTTTGCAACCTTGGGTTGGCCTGAGCAAACGGATCGGCTTAAAACTTTTCACCCAACGGATGTGCTAGTGACAGGCTGCGACATTTTTTTCTTCTGGGTTGCCAGGATGATGATGATGACCATGCATTTTATGA
Organism: uncultured Gammaproteobacteria bacterium; assembly: GCA_929200485.1. Taxonomy (GTDB): domain Bacteria; phylum Pseudomonadota; class Gammaproteobacteria; order Pseudomonadales; family DT-91; genus CAKMZU01. The sequence continues at coordinate 11,887 of CAKMZU010000011.1, forward strand.
AAGATGAGCATGGCAAGCCGCAAGTGCCATTCAAAACCATTTATATTACAGGTTTGATCCGTGATGAGCATGGGCAAAAAATGTCCAAGTCCAAGGGTAATGTCATTGATCCGTTAGATATGATTGATGGTATTGGTCTTGAAGAATTGGTGGCTAAACGGTCCACTAATCTTATGCAGCCTAAACTTGCACAAAAAATTGAAAAACAGACCCGTAAAGAATTCCCGGAAGGGATTGGTGAGCATGGTACAGACGCCTTGCGTTTTACGTTAACATCTTTAGCGTCAACTGGGCGTGATATTAATTGGGATATGAAACGACTCGAGGGCAACAGAAACTTCTGTAACAAGTTATGGAATGCTGCCCGCTATGTCTTAAGTCATACTGAAGATCATGATTGTTCCAAGCCTTCAGATGAGCCTTTGTCTTTAGTTGATCAGTGGATTATTAGCCGACTGAATCAATGCATCACGGATGTTACAGAGCAGTTTGCCCGATATCGTTTTGATCTTGCGAGTCAAACCCTGTTTGAATTTATTAAAAATCAATACTGCGATTGGACACTTGAGCTGTCTAAACCTGTGTTGTTTGATGATAATGCCACAGATTCACAACGCCAAAACACACGCTATGTATTAAGTCATGTATTGGAAACAGTGTTGCGTTTAGCGCATCCAATTATGCCCTTCATTACCGAAACGATTTGGCAAAAAGTTAAAGTAACACAAGGTCTTTCTGATGACACCCTAATGCTTATGGCTTACCCAACATCAGATGAACTACTTGTCAACGCAAATGCTGAAGCCTCAATTGAATGGCTGAAGAGTGTTATTGTTGCTGTTAGAAATATTCGTGGGGAGTTAAATATCTCACCATCGACGGCATTGCCCGTCTTTTTGGTTAATGCGTCAAGTCAGGATGAAATGTTCCTACGAATCAATCAGCGATTGATCGAGCGCTTGGCTAAAGTTGACGAAGTCACGGTACTTTCCCCAAGCGAAGAGGCGCCATTATCTGCCACCCAGCTAGTAGGCGATATGAAAGTGCTTGTGCCCATGGCAGGCTTTATTGATCTTGAGAAAGAACAAGCCAGACTGCAAAAACATATCGATAAACTAGATAAGGATATACAGCGAGTTGAAAATAAACTCGGCAATGAAAAATTTGTTGCTAACGCGCCAAAAGAGGTTATTGATAAAGAGAAGGAAAAATTGGCTTCTGCTCTATCGGCTAAGGCCGAACTTGCTATTCAGTTTGATAAAATAAATAATGCGGATTAGTAAGAGATATTAATGTTATTGGTGATCACGAGTCTTATTTGTGATCCCATTTGCCTCATTGGTAAAGATTATTTTTATATGAGATTATTCTTCGTCTTGAGATTCGTTAGTTGCTTTGTCTATAGATGATTTTGCTTTAGTGCCTATTTAAATAGCGGATTTTTTATCAGGAAACAGCAAGACAGGATGCCTGTCCTTGCGGGTAAATCTTTTAACCGAGCGGCTTAGAGGATAAATTTCATAGAATTGAGATAAATTTTTTGAGAAGTTTCTGAGAATAGTCGACCTATTTAAGGATACACAAAAAAAGAAAGCGGCGAAGAATTTAGCTGCTTATCTGGAGCTTAGGTCTAGCAGTCTCTTCTCGGACGGCCTCCTTGCATAAATTTATAATTATAGTTCTTGCGTATTGTATTTGCTGTTTTCTTGACTGCTATTATCGCTAGCCGGGTAGAAAAAACTTTCATTGGGGTTGGCTGCCTGTTCACCTGCTGAATCAATCCCTGCTAGAATATCACTTCTTTCCTTCGCAGGCTCTTCTGAGTTACTGTCTATGGTTTGATTGGTATTAACATCACTTGCGTCTTCCTGGATGTCAGGGTAATACATACCAATCATGGGAAGCACTGGAAGCTCGTCATCGTCTATCATTCTGTGGTAAGTATTTAATGCTTTTAAAAATTGTGGTGCATCCTTTTTAAGGTTTGTGTCGGAGTTTAAAGTCTCAAGCCAATTTTCGTTTTGATAGTTACTTTCCAATGAGGAAATTACGCTTGAGATTTTATCGCTCGTTCGCAGATAGTGTACTCCCCAAATTTTTTTGACTGACTTATGCTCAGGGTTTATAAAACATTCAGAAGCGTTGCTTATCCCCTCTATGAGTAAACAAGAAATAAGCGTCTTGTCTTCTTTGTTGTCATTTAAATACTTCTCTTCAAGCGTGGCGATGTTGCAGTGATCTGACCACAGCCCAGTATTGTGAATACATATTTGGTAATCATTTGAGTCGTTGCGTGTACCATCAAGCTCAAAGTCAACAAGCTTATGTTTGTTGCCACTAACTTCATTTGTAAATAACGGGCCATATTTTATTATCGGAGCTTCTTCGTTAGGTATATATAGCTTAGATAGAATTGGTTCTTCCGGTTTTTTTTGAGCGCAGAAGAAGAAAAGGCTATCTCCTATGGTTTTAGATAAAGCTAAAACAATGCAGTCTTGTGCATTATATTCCACATTATACTGTTGAATTATCGGTAATAACGCTTTGTAATTATAATATTGTGTTTCTGGATCTTCATCGCTGAGTCCAACTTCCTTGTTATGATAAAAGCATGTTTCGCTTTTTTTAAAGCAATTGTTTCTGAAATCCTTCTCTATAT
>CAKMZU010000011.1:14555-17799 GCA_929200485.1 uncultured Gammaproteobacteria bacterium
CTATATTTGCTGTCTTAATTAGTTTGCCAGAATGACACGGGCAAATTATAGATGTGAGAAGTGAAAAAATAATAATTAAAGGTTTCATTGTCATCGTAAAAGTTTTTTTATCTGACAATGAAACGGAGAAAAGTTTATTTTTTTAATAAAATAAAACAATTAAGATTGTGTCACCGTCTTTTTATTGGATTCGATAGAGAGCTTATCCATTTCTATAGCTTCCATCTCTTTCAAAATCTCTTCAAGTGTTCGACTGATTTTAGTGCAGTTTCTGATCCATTCGATTTTAGGCCAGGTGGCTCGCTCACCAGCAAGAACTAGCTGACTAATATCGTCCTGTTGAGGGTTTGAGAAAAGTTTCCAGGGATTCAATAAATTGAAATTAGGCGTGATGGTGATATCTGAGGTGTAATCCTGAGATACCAGTGCATGCACTTGTGTTAAAAAATAACCCAAGGCAGGGGATTTGAGATTGTCTCTTGTATGCTTTAGTACATTAGACACAATGTTCTTGGTCGTTTTAGCGGAAATTTCAGCCATTAAGCCCTTAATACCCTGAACTTGACCTTTCTCTGAAACAAAGGGAACAACGTGAGGGTTGACCTGACTGGCAATAAAATGATTAACGCCATAGATACGTGAAAGCCGCTTACCCGGTAAATCGTTGGATAATGTACCATCAACCCACTGGCGAGAGGGGTTATAGGGTTGTGCTTTACCTTGTGCATTTTTAGCGACAAGGGTAACTGGGGGAAATAAACCGGGCACGGCGGTTGAAGCTAAAACGCCTTTTCGAACAAAAACATTTGGTGCGCTAATGGCACTGAGCATACGTGATTCATGATTCAATCTGGCGGGGGAGATAGTAATATTGATTGCCCTGCCGGTTTTAGCATAGGCTTCTTCAAAGGTGATCTCAGGGATGAATTTGGCCATCGTTTCTTCAAGATGATCGCCATCCAATAAAGATTCCCCACGAAATAAACGCTTCCAACCCATAAATTTCATAGCTTCAGTTTTGATATCATCTAACGAAAAGTAAGAGGCTAATTCTTCGTCAGTGCTTGTGCCTAATATCGATGCGACAACGGAACCTGCTGATGAGCCTGAGATGACCGTTGGTAAAAGGCGTTGCTCATGTAGGCTCTTGGCAACCCCAACATGAAACATGCCAAAGTTAGCCCCGCCACTTAGCATTAATGCTGAACGTCCAAAGCAGTGGCTGGCTCGCCGAAAAAAGTCTAATTTATCCGTAAAGCTAATGATTTGATTGTCGACAGATTTAATATGCAACAAAGCGGCAATCACTTCATCAATGTATTCAACAATTAACTTTTTAGTGCCAAATTTACTGTGGTTATATAACGGCGATCGTCCAATACCACCCAGATTGCCATGAATGCCTTCGTTTAGGCTGTAATAGAGCTGGAGATCATCTTCCTTTTTCCGATACTCTCGAAGCTTATTCACTCGAGATCGGATTAAATGATGGTCGTAGTAAGAGGAAGTTTGGCGTTGCTTCCAGTCTTCTAGTCCTGTTTCTTTATCAAAGGCCAGGGCAGTTTCACGCCATTGGTCATAGGTGTTGCAATGATCAAGATCTTGCAAAAGACTTTTGATGCGTCTAGAGCTCATAGCGTTCCTTGGCAATCGGTTTTTTTATTTTGTAGGGTTTTCAAGCTATATCAATAATAGCAGGCAGCAGCGAGTAATAATAAACATTCGGTTACTTGTTGCGTTGCCCCAAGGCAGTCGCCATTATACCCGCCAATTTTTTGCTCAAACAAGCTTTTTAAAAAAAGTGGGGTGACAAAAGCGATCAAAATGAAAAGAAGTGTCAGTTTAATCGGCAAAAAAACAAGTAAAAGCATTATTGTTAAACCACTTGAGATAAAAAAGATACGGGTATTCGTCTCGCTCTGTTTAGTCATCTTGATTGAAGGGTTATGTTCGGTGTAGTCACTTGTAAGCATAACGACTAATGGAGATATACGACTGACAGCCAGGCCTATGATAAATATGGTTAGAAGGTGCTGACTTGGAATGCTTGCTAATAAACTCACCTTAAGACCAATGACAGCAATTAATCCTAATACAGCGTAAGTACCCAGTGTTGAATCTTTCATTATCTTTAGTCGCTGGCTTTTATCATGTCCGCCAAATAGCCCATCACAGCAGTCTGCCAGCCCATCTTCATGAATGGCACCAGTCAGAATGACGGCAAAAATCACCAGTAGCCAGGCTACTGCGGCTCCCTCTAAATAATTTGAGAGTAAAAAAGCAGGAGTGGCACTTAAAAGCCCTATGGCCAGCCCCACGAAAGGCAGAAAATTCACAGATTCGGCAAAGTGCGAGCTAGTGAGATGTTCACTTTTAATTGGGATTCGGGAGAATTGAATGACGGCTGCCTGAAACTGATTGAAATACGATTTTAGCTGCATAAACAAGCCTTAGGCGGTAGCTTTAAGTGAGCGACTTTAGAATAGAGCGTCGAATAGAAAACTAAATAACCCGCCTCAAGCGACACTCTACCGAATTCGATATAATACCAAACCAGTATTGACTTTATCATCTTGAAAAAAATCATAGATTCTGGTAGATTCTGCGCAGCCTAGGTAGGAACGGATGCTGCTATATAATTCAATAGCTCTTAAGCTAAAGTAAATAAGCAGTAAGGCGAGTAAAGAATAGCTAAAAAACGAATAGTGCAATAATACAAAGCCATTTGCAGACTTTCAAATCAAGCTTAATTAATCCTCCGGGTCTCTCGCGGGCAGATTCAAATTGATTGGTGTTTTTTATACGTTAATCATGCCTGAATTGACCTGCATATGAATACGTAACATAGAATCAATAAGCAGTATTAACGCAGCTTAACTTATAGGAAAATCAGTAAACGCTATGGCTGAACAAAAAGCAACCAATGTCTTTTGGCATGAAGGCGAAGTCACACGAGTCGACCGTTCAAATCTTTTAGGTCAACAAGGTGCAACTCTTTGGTTTACTGGCCTTTCTGGTAGTGGCAAGAGCACGGTAGCTGTTGCACTTGAGAAAGCGTTGATGGCTAAGGGTAAGCTTTCTTACCGTTTAGATGGCGATAATGTTCGTTTAGGTATCAATAAAAATCTAGGGTTTAGCGCTGAAGATCGCGCTGAAAATATCCGCCGTGTGGGTGAAGTGTCTAAATTAATGGCAGACTCTGGTGTGTTGGTGCTTAACAGTTTTATCAGCCCTTATATTAATG
>CAKMZU010000011.1:17809-21589 GCA_929200485.1 uncultured Gammaproteobacteria bacterium
ATCCTAAGGGGCTTTATAAAAAAGCACGTGCAGGAGAAATTAAGAATTTTACGGGCATTGATGACCCTTATGAAGCGCCTGCGAACCCTGAGATTCATTTGCACACGGATAAAATGACGCTTGAAGAAGAGGTTGGAGCTATTTTAGCTGCATTAACCGAACTGAATCTATTGGATACACCAAAGACTGCGTCAGCATAAATTGTAAGTTTGAAGGAAATAATGATGATAAAACCTCATGGTAGCGATACCTTAAAACCCTTGTTTGTTGAAAATGAAGCTGATCGTATTGCATTGCTTAGCGAAGCGGAGACTTTGCCTTCAATAGAATTAACCTCAGCCGCAGCAGCTAATGCGGTTATGTTAGGCGGCGGTTATTTTACCCCGCTTGAAGGTTACATGAATCTTCAGGATATGCAGTCAGTCGCCGATAATTTGACGACAGCTAATGGCACTTTTTTCCCAGTGCCAGTGGTTAACTTGACTAAAGATGTTTCAAGCCTTGAAGGTGCCAAGCGCATCGCCTTAAAAGATCCAAATGTTGAAGGTAATCCTGTTATTGCTGTTCAAACCATTGAGAACATTGAAGAGGTATCAACGGAGGTTTTAACCAACGTTGCAGAAGCCATTTTTGGTACAGCGGACTCAGCGCACCCGGGTGTGAGTACCTTTTTATCGCATGGTAATTTCTTAATCTCTGGTCCAATCCAGGTATTGAATTTTAGTTATTTCGATACTGATTTTAGTGAAACTTTCAGAACAGCAGTGCAAATTCGTGAAGAAATTGCGCAGCGTGGCTGGGAAAAAGTTGTTGCTTTCCAAACCCGCAACCCTATGCATAGAGCGCATGAAGAGCTTTGTCGTATGGCGATGAATGACTTGAATACCGATGGTATCCTGATTCATATGCTATTAGGTAAGCTTAAAAAAGGTGATATTCCTGCAGAAGTTCGTGATGACGCTATCCGTAAAATGGTCGATGCTTACTTCCCGGAAAATACGGTAATGATCACAGGTTATGGCTTTGATATGTTGTACGCGGGGCCAAGAGAAGCGGTTCTTCATGCGCTATTCCGTCAGAACTGTGGTTGCACTCACTTTATCGTAGGCCGTGATCATGCAGGTGTCGGTGACTTCTATGGCGCCTTTGATGCACAAACAATTTTTGATGAAAAGGTTCCGGCCGGTTCATTAGAAATAGAGATCTATAAGGCTGATCATACCGCTTATTCTAAGAAGCTAAATAAGGTTGTGATGATGCGCGATGCTCCTGATCACACTAAAGAAGACTTTATTTTATTGTCAGGTACTAAAGTTCGTGAAATGTTAGGTAATGGTATTGCGCCACCGCCAGAATTTTCAAGGCCTGAAGTGGCTCAAGTGTTGATGGACTATTATCAATCACTTGAAGAGCAAACAGCTTAATCTTTATACTCTTTAACGCCTGAAAAGCTCCTGCTTGAGTGGGAGTTCAGGTGTATCTTATAAGAAATTTTTATTCGTAAAACACTTCCCTTTATATGTCCCTTTATATATAGTTAGCGGAAACCTGACTAAGGCTTAAAAATGTGCAAGTTATTTAAACTTAAGCCAATTATGAAAGAATCTATGCTAATGATCGCTTTGACAATCAATCTTCTCCTCCTGCCCGTTGGGGCATAATCTTAACCTTCTTGTCATCAATTTCTTACGCCACAAATTTAAACAATAAACGTTAAACAAAAACGTTAATCCGATAGGGAGTTTATCCATGTCGAAAGATAAATTAGTTATCTTTGATACCACGTTACGGGATGGTGAGCAGAGTCCTGGCGCGTCCATGACAAAAGACGAAAAAATTCGTATCGCTTCCATGCTCGAGAAGATGGGAGTCGATGTTATTGAAGCAGGCTTTGCTATGGCAAGTCCTGGCGATTTTGATGCTGTTAAATCCGTAGCGGAAATTGTTAAAGATAGTCGTATTTGTTCACTTTCTCGCGCTAACCGAAAAGATATTGAGCGAGCAGGCGAAGCATTAAAGGTGGCCAATGCGAGCCGTATCCATACATTTATTGCAACCAGCCCAATTCATATGCAATACAAACTGCGCATGACACCAGAGCAGGTTGTTGAACGAGCTGTAGATGCTGTTAATTTTGCGCTGAATTTCACTGATGATGTGGAATTTTCTTGTGAAGATGCCAGTCGGACTGAATTTGACTTTATGTGTCACATTGTCGAAAAAGTCATTGCCGCAGGCGCTAGAACAATCAATTTACCCGATACAGTAGGTTATGGTGAGCCATATGAGTTTGGTCGTATTATTGGTGAGTTAATTAAAAATGTGCCAAATGCTGATCAAGCCGTTTTTTCTATTCATTGTCATAACGACTTGGGTTTGGCGGTTGCTAATTCCTTATCTGCGGTACAAAATGGCGCAAGACAGGTTGAGTGTACAATTAATGGATTAGGTGAAAGAGCGGGTAATGCGTCACTTGAAGAAATTGTAATGGCAGTGCATACCCGATCGGATTTATTCGATGTGACAACTAACATTAATACACAGAACATTGTTCCGGCATCTAAACTGGTTTCAAGTATTACAGGCTTTCCAGTTCAGCCCAACAAAGCCATTGTTGGCGCGAATGCATTTGCGCACGAAGCGGGTATCCATCAAGATGGTGTATTGAAGCATCGTGAAACGTATGAAATTATGCGTGCGCAAGATGTAGGCTGGGGCGAAAATCGTTTGGTTTTAGGTAAACATTCAGGGCGAGCGGCATTTGTCTCAAGACTTGAAGCTATCGGCCACAAATGTACGTCAGATGAAGAGCTTGATACCCTCTTTACACGATTTAAACTTCTAGCTGATAAAAAACATGAAATTTTTGATGATGATCTTCAGGCATTATTAACCATCGATTCTCAGGAAAGGGATACCGAAGGGTATCAGTTAGCGCACTTTCAGGCTGAGATTTCAACGGGTAGTACCCCTAAAGTGTCAGTAGATGTTGAGATTGATGGTCAAAATTTTAAAGCGGAAGAAACGGGTGATGGTTTGGTCGATGCTTCATTTAAAGCGATTGAAAGCATTGTGAAAAGCCAGGCTGAACTCGTGCTATACTCGGTAAACAGTTTAACTGAAGGCACGGAGTCTTTTGGTGAGGTTACTGTAAGACTTAAGCGAGATGGTCGTATTGTAAATGGTCAAGGCTCAGATACGGATATTGTACTTGCTTCAGTTAAATCTTATCTTCATGCAGTAAACCTGCTTAATCACTCAGAACGCGCACACCCACAGGAAGGAATCTAATGCTGAGCGCTGAAGGGAAGCTACAAAGCCTGGAGTGGATGGGGGTTAAGCCTTTGCAGGCTCGATCAATTCTGCCTAATGCTGCTTCTTCTTCTCCCTACTATGAGTATGCAAGAGTAGCACGTGTCAAAAATGTTTCTGTGACTGAGGCACCCTTGCCTGGGGTACAAAATAATCTCAGCTCTTTGCTTGATTCTATGAAAATGCCGAATCAGGCAAAGGGTATTGAAATTGAACCGGCTGTTTCGCTTGAAGTAAAAACTTCCAGTCCAGTAACTACTCCATTAGATCAGCAGGCGCAAATAGCGCCTCAAATTGCCATCTCGCCATTTAGAATCCGCTATGTGCTTATTGATAATACGCTTTGTTTGCTAAATCAGCCAAAACGTCAATGGGCTGAACAGAAAGCGGGTTGTCGGTTTCTGTCTGATCTGGTAATGGCCCTCAATAAAAAATTACCTGTAACAACCATTACAGATACCTTCCAAT
>CAKMZU010000011.1:21599-22084 GCA_929200485.1 uncultured Gammaproteobacteria bacterium
GCTAAAGGGTTACCGGAAAACGATTGGGACCTGGTAACTGAGATTATGGTGAATTTTTTTAAAGGGCAGTTTGTTAATACGCCTTCATCCATAAGGATTCTTTTCTTTGGCTGGGAGTCCTTTTATGAAAAAGACGCTTCGAGAGAAAAAGCCTTGTTGCATGTGTTTGACAAGTTGTCACAATCACTTTCAGTGAAAAAAAACTTTACGGCATTATCCCCATTGACGCATTATTTGACAGACCCAAACGCTAAGTCTGAACTATGGCAAGCTTTATGTTGCAAAGTCTAAGTGGCAGATAAAAATGGGTGATGTTCAATGGTAACGCTTAAAGCGCCGGGTAACGGGCATATTCGTCCCATGGCACTTCAGGATATCTCCGAAATTGTTCAAGTCGAAAAATTAGAGGGGTACAGTGCCTGGAATGAAAAACTTGTTAATGAAAGTTTTTCCGAGCACCAAGGTTGGGTATCAATGTCCAATGG
>CAKMZU010000011.1:22094-23308 GCA_929200485.1 uncultured Gammaproteobacteria bacterium
GTCCAATGGAAGTCTTTTAGGTTATGCTTTTTTTAGTCAGGTTTTGGATGAGCTGACCTTACTTAATATTGTTACTAATAAGCCATTCAGACAACAAAGAGTGGCTGAACGGTTGCTGAATAACGTTTTTTCCATCTACCGTAAGGAAGGTCTTTTACGATGTTTTCTTGAAGTGGGTGAAAGCAATTTACCAGCACAATTCTTATATCAGAAAATGGGCTTTAAAGCCGTTGGCAGACGTAAAGCTTATTATAAACAACCCAATCCTCAAGATGCGTTAATTTTACAGGTTGATTTATGAAAGAAATGATCACAGATTTTTGGTCTTTAGCCTTGCCAGATGAATGGAAAGCTGAGCAGGAAGAAGAGACTGTTATCATTATTGATGCGGATCAAATCAGTGTTGTTGAGTTGACGGTGTTAACACCTAACTCAGGTATGAGTTTAGATGATTTAATTGACAGCATCAGTGATAATCTTTATGTGAGTGATAGGCTAGCTGAGCTCCCTTGTCTATATGGCAATTTTGAGGACGAAGGTGCTTTTTATCGAGAATGGCTGATTCCTCTTGAGAATAATAAATTACTGGTGATCTCCCACGGCTGTGACCTTGAAGATAAAGGGTTGGACGATTCATCCGTGGATGAAATTCTTTCGACGCTCCTTGTTGGTGAGGCACCAGAAGATTCAGAGTAATGGTTTTTACTTTCTTATTTGACTTTTTTAGGTAGTAAAATGGTCTGAGTTTTCGATAAATGGTCATGCAGAGTTTGCTTTTCTTTGTCGATCATTGCCCATAGATACCCTAAGCCTAAACAGCCACTTGATAGTACCGAAGCAAACATTCTCATGTAGGCGGTTTTGAAGTCTATTTTTTCGCTTTGTCGGTTAACAATAGCTAATCGCCAGGCCTGCATGCCGAGTGTTTGCCCGTTTTTAACCCAGAAGTAGGCAAAAAATAAGGTCACATTGAATAAGCAAAAAATCAATGAAGGCAGCCTCCAGTGGCCCGAAATGGCGATTTCATTTTCACTTAGTGGAGTACCAAAACTCATTCGCAATCCTACCATAATCCCCATGCTCATGATGAGAATGGCGGCAACGAGAAATGTATCGTAAATCATGGCAAAAAATCGCCGAAAAAGCGGAGGTTTTCCGTGAGTTTTGAAATTTTTCATATCGACAAGTAAAAAATAGTCTATTATAGCTTTAAA
>CAKMZU010000012.1:0-14025 GCA_929200485.1 uncultured Gammaproteobacteria bacterium
AAGCGGTAACTTTTTATCTTCTGCTTCCCTTAAGCTTCACCGCATCTGAAAATTTACTATTAGGCAGAAAAAGATTTTTGCGTCATAATCAGTATTTTCGGTGAATAATAGGCAGTTATCGTGGCAGATACCGAGCTGACACAATTTATTAAAGATCTGGTTGAGCCATTAAAGCATTGCAAGCAATTGGGGTTGACCGTGCTTGAAGCGGAACAGGGTAAACTCTTGATGGCCTTACCTTACAGTGAAAAAATCATTGGCAACCCCGAAACTGGCGTTATTCATGGCGGCGCATTAACAACGCTTCTAGATACGGCCTGTGGTTTCGCTGCTGTTGCGTCATTAGACGTCTTTGAGATTGCCCCAACCCTTGATTTGCGCATAGACTATATGCGCCCGGCAACAAAAGGAAAAATCGTTCTTGCTAAAGCGGAAGCTTATCGAATAACGCCAAATGTCATTTTTGCCAGTGCCTGGGCCTATCATGAAGACGACTCAGATCGACCCATTGCACGATGCACGGCGAGTTTTATGCGTATGTCAAACGCGCTTGAAGGAAAAAACAAATGACCATTAACTTTCAAACTGCGCTCCATTGCAATGATAAACAAAGCATAATCGAGGCAATTCCGTACGCCAAAATGATTGGTATGGGCAGTGTTGAAGGCGCTGACGCCGATTACTGTTTAAAAGCACTGGAAACGAATGTCGGCAACCCAACCCTCCCGGCGCTGCACGGAGGCTGTATTGGTGGCTTTATGGAAAATGCTGCCATTATTGAAGCGATATTTGCACTGCAACTACCTGCTATTCCTCGTATTATCGATTTTTCATTAGACTATCTTCGCCCTGGTCGCCTACAGGAAACCTATGCCAGATGTCAGATTGTTCGACAAGGTAAAAAAGTCGTGAATGTTGCCATTACCGCCTGGCAAACAGAGATAGAATCCCCAATCGCAAAGGCAAGGACACATCTTCTGCTATGAACCAATTTCCCAACGAAAGTCATGGAGCAAACAAGGATAAGGACAACAATCAACATAACCAACATTCCCGTCAAAGTTGGGACGCCTCTGGAATGAACTCTGATTTTGATTCCAGCCATTCCATGATTATTGGCTATTTGCTCTGGCTATTTGGCTTTACGGGCTCTCATCGTTTCTATTTCGGCAAACCGGTTACAGGCACCATTTGGTTTTTTACCCTAGGCTTGTTAGGCATTGGCTGGCTGATCGATATTTTTCTCGTCCCCTCAATGGCTAGACAAGCAGACCAGCGCTTTGAAGATGGCGATATTAATTATACCCTCGCCTGGGTATTATTAACCTTCCTGGGGCCTTTTGGAGCGCATCGTTTTTATATTGGTCATTACGTCAGCGGCGCAGTTATGCTGATCATCACTCTATCGACAGTCAGTTTGGGCTGGCTGGTATTGCCTATCCCGTTTTTTATTGGCATCCCCATTCTTATTGGCTTTTTAATTTACGACTTTTGGACACTGAACACACAGATTGCTGATAAACATCGTTACTCGCTTTAAACTCATCGGGCTTAAAGCTCAGAAGGATTTTACACTTATGCCTTTAAACACAGTTTTTTAGATTAACAACTGCTCTAAATATTACGTGCAAACCTTTCACAAATTCTGAAACCAAATATTATTATTGAGAACACCATGAACCAAGATGAATTAAAAAAAGCAACCGCCCTTGCTGCTCTCGAATTTGTCTTACCACAAATTGATAAAAACACCATCATCGGCATTGGCACTGGCTCAACAGCCAATCACTTTATTGATGCGCTAGCCGAGCATCAGGATGATTTCAAAGCCTGTGTCGCCAGTTCCACTGCGAGCACGGAAAGACTGGAAAAACATGGCATTGAGGTGCTACCACTCAACTCGGTGAGTGACATTCCTTTTTATATTGATGGCGCAGATGAAATTAACCCATACTTTGAGATGATCAAAGGTGGAGGCGCTGCGTTAACTCAGGAAAAAATTGTTGCAGCCGTTGCAACATCCTTTATTTGCATCGCCGATGAATCTAAATGGGTGGATATCTTAGGCAACTTCCCTTTACCTGTTGAAGTCATTCCAATGGCTCGCAGCTATGTTGCACGGGAGTTATTAGCGCTTGGGGCAAATCCTGTTTATCGTGAATGTGTGGTAACGGATAATGGCAATCAAATCCTGGATTGTCATGATTTTCAAATAACTCAGGCAAGGCAGAAAGAACAAACCATTAATCAGATTACCGGTGTTGTTTGCAATGGAATTTTTGCAAATCGAAAGGCAGACCACCTGTTTTTAGCTACCAAAAATGGCGTAACAAAAGTAGAAGCACAATAACTAATGGGCACCTCTAATAGATTAATTCAAAGATTCTCAGGTTAATTTAACCTTTTACTAACCTGAGTAATCGATGGGAATGCCTGGAATAGATCAACAACCAACTGTCAATCTGAGTTTGATTGCCAGCCTCGGAAAATAACAAACGCCTGTTACACTTAAAAGATATAAATTAACCGTTGAAATAGGTGAGTATTGTGCCGAATAACAAACGGCCACTAATTAAAGGTTCGCTTTTATCCACTAAACCGTTGGGGCTAATCAAAGTTTTAGGGATAATAATGGGGCTGTTCGCCTGCTCGACCTCGTCGATATTTATTCCCTTTAACGCCCGTTCGGCTAATTTCAAACAAACAATTACTCAGGACACATCACCTGCATACCCCAAAATTAAAAAACTGGCAAAATCTCTTGCTGCACAGTCTGGCTCACAGGACGGACTGCTCTTCAGTCAAGAATCAGGACGCTTATTTCAGCTCGCTGGCAGTTTTGATGCGAGTAAAAACGTATTCTCAGAAGCCATTGAGCGTTATAGAAAACAAGGGCGAAGTGCACATATTCAATTATCAGATACTGGGCAACAATCGCTATCACTGATCAGCAACGACAATGTCATCACTTATGATGGCGAGCCCTATGAACAAGTCATGGTTCACCACTTTCAGGCGTTGAATTATATGTTTCTCAGAGACATAACTGCCGCTGCTATTGAGCTTAGAAGAGCTGCGGGTATGCAACGGCGCATTGAGCTTGATGAAGAAAAAACGAAACAACAGGGCATCACGGCTGCTCGAAAGAACGGTATTTCCTTAAAGTCTCTTGCTCAATCTGAGCAGATACAGCAAATGAATCAATTGATGGCCAATAACCCTCAAGGCTTTCAAAATGCCAGTACCTATTTTTTGAGTGCCGTATTTTGGGAAGCCCAAAGGCAGTGGAACAGTGCGTTAGTCGACTATAAAAAAGCCCTGACAATTTTGCCCCACCATCCTGATATTAAAGCAGGAATCGTTCGCGTTACAAAAGCACGCGATGGTGAACTACTTAAGACAAATCAAACTGGCAGACTTGTCATCCTTTTCGAGCAGGATTTTGTTGCCGAGAGATCCGCATTTTCATTATCTGTTCCTTCACCGAGCAGCAAAATGATTCTTTCCATTTCATTACCATTTTACGCTAAGTCTCTGTGGCCTAAAGAGCAATCCCTATCCATTCTGGCTAAAGGACAATCTCTATCCACTACGGCATTAACCAACCTATCAGCACTAGCGGCAAAATCATTACAGCACGAATACCCTGTATTAATTACCAGACAGGTTCTGCGGACAACGACAAAAAAACAATTCCAGGCTGAGCTTAATAAAAATCCACAGGCACTGGGATAATTCACGAGCCTTTACAGTGCCCTTTCAGAACAAGCCGACTTACGCACTTGGTCGACATTACCTCATAGCATTGGTTCCAGGGTGATAGAACTCCCTGCTGGAAATCAAGAAATTTTCTTAAATGTCCACCCACTTTCTCAATCTGAACATATACTTATTCAATCAGGACGTACAACATTACTCAGGGTGATTGAATGTGGTGGCAAGCTATTTACTCAGTCCACCATCATTTAAAGGAAGAAAGAGGAAGGAAAGAGTATGACTTTGTCATCGAAGGTTAGGCTGGGAGCTATTCTTTGTCTCTTAGCCATGTTCACCGCATGCGCTTCTCAAAAAAATAACCCCAACGCCAAAAGCAAAATCAACAACAAAACGCCGTATTTATCCGTTATTTATGATCCTATGCTGAGCCTGATAAAAGTCGGTAATGAGCTGGTTCGGATAAACGGTGACAAACGGGAATTTAGCGCTGAAATTATTAACATCAATAATTTCAATGAAAAGCTGAAATACAAATTCAAGTATTACGACAAACAGGGCTTTGAAGTTAAGTTGAAAAATAACCCCTGGAAAAGCATAAATATTGCACCTTATGAGTCAATGAGCTTACAATCTCTCTCTCCATCTAATCGCATTATTTACGCCAAACTCTTTGTTGAGAAAGAAATATAGTCGATAAACAGACATACGAAGGAAATTCCTTATGCGCAGAGCTGTTGTATCTTTATGCCTTGTCACCCTGTTTTTAACTGCCTGTTCCACTGTCAAATATGGTGATGCGCAAGCTACTGAAACGGTTAATACCGATTTTGGTTCGACCGACCTTCAGGCGATTGCACATGCCATGGTGCAAGATTTATTACAATTTCCTCCCATGGTGGCAGTTACCCAGCGAGAACGTCCGGTTATTTTCATTGATGGCATCCAAAATAACACCGATGAGCATATTGATATGCAAAGCATCACGGACAGCATTCAAAGTGATTTAATCCAATCAGGTAAATACCGTTTTGTTGATCCAGACGCATTAAATCGAGTAAAAGCGCAGTTTAATTATCAGACAAAATCCGGTTTGGTTGATCCGGCAAAAGCGGTGCAAGTGGGCAAGCATCTAGGAGCAAAATATATGCTCTACGGTAACATGGCATCCATTACCAAAAATGACGGCCATACACGCGATGTCTATTACAAATTCACCCTAAAATTAATGGATCTGTCAACAGGTGTACTTGAATGGTCATCAGAGAAAGAAATCCGTAAAACCCGTAAGCGGGCTATTCTCGGCTTGTAGCTCAAAAAAGCATAGAAAGTCATAGCCTTAGATATCCTTTTTGATTTTATGCGCCTTTATAGCGGCTTGGATGGTAGTTTTCGTGCCCCCTGAAGAGCCTTGTATAAAGGCTTCTGAAGTTGTTGTTATCGAGGTTCGCGTTTCTTCAGAGAAACTATTCCATACCCCCCAAGCAGCACCAGCTATCGCTCCCCCTTGAAAACACCGGTCATTCATGGTGAAAGGCGCTCAAGCGACTAACACACCATAGCAGATATCTTAATGCGTGAGCTAGAGCGTAAACTACCTGAAAAAATGAACTTTGTTATAAAGATAAACTCTACAGTCAGTCTGTACGAGTAATTTCTGCAAGGTATTGAAAATATGAAGGGACTATTGCTCTATATTTTACTGGCTATTTTACCGTTAAAAACTTTTGCAATATACACGATATGCAAACCTAAATGTTGTAAATATCTCCGTAACGAAGAAGCTCATCCTAAAAATGTTACAGTAATATATTTGTTGCTTACATTGAAATCCAAAGACGAAATGTTTTCAGCTTTGGCGCACGTGAATTGTTATTATACGATACCAACGAAAATAATCCGTTACTCAGATAAAGATGGTGAAATAACTAGTTTTTCAAGTGATCGTTACGAGGGAGAAGAGGCTAACCCAGTTTACAAAAAAGCCACTTACAAAATAGCAGAAGAGAGTATAAAAAAATATCGTGTTTTGTATGAAAACCCAAATAATAAAGAAATTACCAATGACACAGTAAAGTGCATATTTTCATTAATTGACAAAATTGATATGACTAAATTACCTGAGTATGATCAGCTTCCTGAATTCGATAAATTGCCTGAATATAGTGACCTTGACGGCAAAGAAATCGATTAGCTGCATCTCATTATATAAACGAATGACGCTAAAAATACCCCCCTTCGAGAACTAATTAAATAGTTACCAATCTAACAGAAATAGTCTGCATAAATTATATTATTCATAATATCCAATCCGAAGATACCCTCAAAGGAAACTTGAACTTCTTGCGAACACTTGAAGATATGTTCAATGCGAAGTCAACTTCGAAAGACAACTAATTCAAAGCAGCATATGGGAATTCATATCAATGAAAAATAGTATATATGTGTTTATCGGTCTATTTATCAGTATAAACATCTTTGCGAATAAAATAATTGTCATCAATCATACCGATCATAAAAATTTTATAAAATTTCATAGTGTACGTGACAAGCATTTTTTTGAGTGGTCATTAGAAAAAGGGCGTGATCAGTCATTGACAATGTGGCGCGACATGAATTTAAAGATAGTGGTTATGAATAAAGATAAGGTGGGTATGTGCCAAATTCATTTGTCAGAGGAAAAATATCTGTGGGGTCTTCATGATGATTCAAAATATCAGCCATTCATAAGCTGGACAGACTGCCCATCTAATGTTGTTTATAGCTCATTTGATCAAAAAAGATGGCAAATAAAATGGGTTTGGCAACGTCCTGAGGGCTCAGGAGACTCAACTGTCACGATCGATAATATCTATTAGGTTTTTGTAAAAAATTGGTCATGGAATGCTCACCAAGTAACCCCTTAGAAAAGTTTTATCTCGGCGTACTGAATAAAAATGACTAAACTTCATTCATCTATACCACATTACTCTCGGATTAATTGGCGACTGAAGAGATCTCATCATTTTACGCAAAAAATATAAAATACAACTTTAAATCCAAGCGATATTCTTACGCCTATTTTTTCGACTTAAGGCTTCCATCGATTCAATGCTTTATTGAACTGCTTATCAAGCTCATTTTTAATTTTTTCCTGGGCTTTATTTTTTGATGTTTCAACTTTCTTATTAAGCAAATCTGAATATTGCCCATTAAGTTGCGTTAGGCTGGATATTTCGGCATCTAAAAGATTTGTTTCTTTTTCAAGCGATCCTAAATAGTCACTGACTTTATCATTAAGCTTGCCCGTTAGCTCGGCTTGGAATTCAGCTTTCTTAGATTGCACCGCTCTTTGAATAGCCGTTTTTAATGATTCGTCCAGGTTGGAGTGATATTGAATCTTAGGTGAACTGATAGTACCTTGAACGGTGACTTCGGCCTTCACCTGATGAACATCTTGCAAAGCTTTCGCCACTAAAGGGTGCACTCCCTTCTCGTTTAATACCATCTCTTTTAGTTGTAACTCACTTGCTCCGTTTAATTGATCATCAATCAGTCCAACCTGACCCACTGCGTCCAGCCGCCCTTTTTCCAGGTTCATTGCAGAGATTAATTGATTGGCGGGTAATTGCTTTAATGTAAACTGTGTTTGAGCCATCAATGGCTCCGAACCCTCCAGTGTAATATCGGCATTTAACTCATCCGACATGCCATATAGGCTGCCTTGAATAGTAATATGCCCCGGCTTTTCAACCGGCCAGTTTAGATCTGTCAAATCGACCTGCAGGGAAGATTGTCCCTGTGGCATATCGATAAACCCTTTCGTTATTTCGACCTTCCAGGGTTCGGAAGCTGCTTTATCCACACCCTCTTTACTTTCATCACCTTTTGATTCACCACTTTCAAACAAGGGTTTTAACTTCTCATAATGATTAGCTAACCGGTTTACCCACTCACCGACTTGTTCACCAAAAAGTAGCTGACTCATATTGACCAGCCCCTGCTGATGAACACCATATTTTTTTTTCAGATTTTCATAATCTTTTGCAGGAGCTGCTTTTAATAACATGATTGAAGTAATCAGCTCATTTTTATCATCTTTAAGTTGGCTTAGGGCCTCGTTAATGCGTTGTCTATCTTTTCGAATGGATTGTTTAAATGTATTTACTGACTTTTGAATCTCAACGAGATCTTGATGGTTATTAATGGGTTTGTCGGTTATTGCCTCCAACTCTTTTTTATAGGCTGACAATTTTTTTGAATCCGGCAACTTGTCTTTCATCGCCCCCCATGCCAATTGTTTGCTTTCAACGCTTTTTTGTAATGCCTTGTATTGCTTATCGGTTTCAAGATTTTCATTGGCAATAATCTCATTGACATCAGGAAACTCATAATCAAATTGAATCCCTTCTGATGCTTTTTTATCGACGAGTTTTCCAGTCTTTTCACGATTCGAATCAAAAACAAGGCCCTCAATACCTAAGGTTTGCACATGGATTTTATTGGAAAATAAGGGTGAAACATGGACAGTAAACTTAGCCGTTTGCCATTCAAGCAGGTTATTATTGAGGTTTTCCGGGTCCGTTATCTGTAAGTGCTTGAGTGTGACACCCACAGGCCAGTAATGAAGTGATACACCATCAAGATCTACTGTCGCACCCACAGCCTGCGATCCATGACTCTCAATCTGCTGTTTGATCACTGTCGGCAGAATAAGTGCCCCAACAACTAAGAGCACAAACAATAAAACAAGGATGAACAACCCAATTTTTAAAAACCGCATAGCACTCCCTTTATTTGTATAACGTGAAAAGTGGAACCAAGCCCTCTTTATAAGTCGGGTAAAGAAATTCGAAGCCCGCTTCTTGTATTTTTTGATTACGGATGCGCTTATAGCTTGATGGTGCATCAGCCACTAGGTCTTCATTTAATGGCAATTGCATATTATCACTCAAATAGGCAACAAATGTTTCATAATCGACAGGGCTTGTATCAGTGCCATTGTATAATGGTTCTACTGCGTCACTCTGTGCCTTGTGGATAAGAAAATCTAACAACCTTGCACAATCATCAACATGAATTCGATTCATATAATAATTGGTCGTTGCTGTTGATGCTAGCTGATGATTTTTTAACTTATCAAGATAGCGGTAACGATCTGAGCGATAGATACCTGAAAACCGAACAACAGTCGATTCAATCGGTGACTTGTGCAATAAGTGCTCTGCTTCCAGCAATTTTTGGGCGGTTGCTGCTGTAGGTTTTGTCTCCGAACGCTCATCAACCCATTGGTTGTCGGTCTGTGCATAAACACTGGTACTGGATACCCAAAAGATTCGCTTAAGCGCTGTTGGATTCAATGCCGATAAAATGCGCTCTAAGTTATCCACATAGCCTTTTTGATACGCGGCTTCTCTAGAAGACTCATTTCTATCAGGAACCAGGGTAATAACGACATAATCAAACGCCTTTTGAGAAAGACCCGTTAGATCGGATTCGACAGAAAAGTCCATCGACTGAGCGTTTAAACCCTTAAGCGGTTCAATATTGCGCCGGTAGGCTGTTACTTCAGCACCGCTTTTTTCTAATAACGCATAAAGCCGGGTGCCAATATCACCGCAACCCAATAACCCTATTTTTACACCGGATAATGCCGCCTTTGCACTTTGCCCTGTTTCCATAGCATAATCCCAATGTTTACATTAATGTTGAAGTTAGTTTGCATTCTCCCACAGCCAATGAATTTATCCAATAGCGAAAGGATACGCCCATGCCACTAGAGCTTGATAGCGACATCCGCTTTTTAAAAGGCGTTGGGCCAAAGATGGCCGAAAAATTCCACGCCATTGGTATTCAAACTATTTTGGATTTGCTCTTTCACCTGCCCAGAGATTATCAGGATCGAACCCGAATCACGCCAATCAGAGCATGCCAAATTGGCCGCTATGCGCAAATCGAAGGACAAATTCTTCAATCGCAAGTGACGTTTGGCAAGCGCAGAAGTCTCCTTGTCACCATTGAAGATCTTTCTGGCAAAATGACACTGCGCTTTTTTCACTTCAACAAACAGCAACAAGCGAATTTAGAAAAAGGGCGACTCATTCGCGCCTTTGCCGAATGCCGTTTGTTAAACCAAGGGGTTGAAATGATTCACCCTGAATACACGCTGGATCCGCAGCCGATTAACACGGAAACAGAAAAGCTCACCGCCATTTATTCAACAACTCAGGGCATAAGCCAAACGCTATGGCGAAATCTTCAGACTCAGGCTATCGACATTTTAGCCACAAGCACACAACAGGTAGATAGCATTCAACTCCCGGCACATCTGAAGGCATTGCAGATCTCACTGAATGAAGCCTTGATGTTTTGCCACAACCCGCCGCCAACCGTTAACGTTGATCAGCTTATTGAGGGTGAGCACCCTTATCAAATGCGTCTTGCATTAGATGAACTGATTGCACATCAATTGAGTCTTTTGGCCTATCGACATCAACGCCGCAGCCAATTAAGCCCAGCCTTTAAGGCAGAGATCGAAACCAATCCCTTGCTTAAATCATTGCCTTTTGAACTGACATCAGCGCAAGGCAGAGTCATACAGGAAATTGCCAGCGATATACGCCAAACACACCCTATGATGCGATTGGTTCAAGGCGATGTTGGCAGTGGGAAAACCATTGTTGCTGCCGTTGCTGCTTGCTTTGCTATCCAATCAGGCTTTCAAGTGGTATTAATGGCGCCAACTGAAATCTTGGCTGAGCAACATTTGGTGAGTTTTACCGAGTGGTTCGAGCCATTAGGTATTCAAGTAAGCTGTCTTTTGGGCAAACACACCAAAAAACAAAAACGTGAGTGCCTTGAAGCGCTCCTATCCGGCGACATTCAATGCTTAATTGGCACCCATGCCGTGATTGAAGACGATGTCCAGTTTAAACAACTGGGGTTAATTATCATCGATGAGCAGCATCGATTCGGTGTTCACCAACGCCTTGCATTGCATAGCAAGGGGCAACCCAATCAGTCGCCGCATCAACTCATCATGACGGCAACACCTATTCCCAGAACGCTGGCTATGACAGCTTATGCCGATCTTGATCTGTCAATCATCGATGAATTGCCTAAAGGGCGTCAGCCCATCATGACCAAGCTGGTTGATCAAAACCGTCGAGAGGATGTCATAGCACGAATTCATCATGCCTGCCTTGATGGTCAGCAAGCTTATTGGGTATGTACCCTCATTGAGGAATCCGAAACGCTCAACTGCCAGACTGCCGAAGAAACTTTTATTAGATTGCAGCAGGCACTGCCGGATTTACGTATAGGTCTTGTGCATGGCCGCCTTAAACCAAGCGAGAAAGCCGACATCATGAATGCGTTCGCCAAGGGAGACATTCATTTGCTTGTCGCTACCACTGTCATTGAAGTTGGCGTTAATGTGCCGAACGCCTCTATTATGGTCATCGAAAACCCCGAACGCTTAGGACTCTCCCAGCTCCATCAATTAAGAGGCCGCGTAGGGCGAGGGAGTTTGCAAAGTTACTGCCTGTTAGTCTACCAAAAGCCGTTATCTTCTCAGGGTAAAGAGCGTCTGCAAATTATGCGAGAATCCAATGATGGCTTTGTCATTGCTGAAAAAGATATGGAACTTCGAGGCCCTGGTGAAATCCTTGGTGACAAACAAACCGGGCTGATTAACTTTCGAGTCGCCCACCTTGAGCGAGATAATCATCTGGTGGAAGATGCAAGAGCCATCGCCTTATCGCTACAACGTTCTCCTGACATATCAAAAAGATTGATCAATCGCTGGTTGCATCAGCCGGAATATTTTATCAATGGCTAATGGGCTAATGTTTCACTTCAATTGCATAGGGCTTTTATTTTTATTCGATCTATTATCAGATACTTCTGTAGCAACATATACATCTTATCTTTGTCTTTTGTTCATGTGATTCATGGCATGATAGGCAGCCTGTTTGTATCTTAGGAATACATTCTCCACAAAGGGTTGTATTCTCTACTACCTTTTTTGCTCCCATACAACAGTGCCCGTAAAGTACATTGGAGTTGTCGTAACAAGCCATGCATTGTCTATCACCGTTGCTGTTCAGTACTACCTGCAATTTATCTTTATCAATGGAACTTGTTTTTTCACAGAAGATAGCGCCACATGGATTGTGAGGATTCTCTGCTGCCATCCTACCGCATACAAATCCAATCAACGCCCCCAGCATTGAACCAATTATTGAACCTAAACCTGAATATATTCCTATTTCATTAACTGCATGTTGATTAGAGGAGTAAAACTGCGCATCTATATAAGCGCCAGTTACCGCTCCTGCGACTGCTCCTGCGACAATCCCTTGTGCTGTTTTTGAACCAATGATCTTTAACCTTCCAGCCTCACTCGTACAACAACACATCGACTGCTGATTTAATTCAGGATGAATATTTACGATTAGCGGTGTTGTCTCATCTTGCGAAGGGGCTGAATTAGTATCATTCGTAGGCATTGTATGGTTTGTAGCACACATACTGATTAACAAGAAACCTATGAAGATTCGAGCCAATCTCAAGCATACAAACACAATCTTTAAGGTCATAGTTTTTTGTGTGATAGGTTAAAGATAAGTTCCACATGGCCTCAAATAAACGATGCGGGGCATAATAATCAAATTGCAGCATCCCTAATCTTTTGACACAATAACGCGATGAAGTCTTCACCTGAAAAACTGTTAAAAAAGCACGAAAAACTCATTCAATCGGATGGGCTTAAAGTTGTCTCTCATGTTCAGCGCCCCATCGATGAAGGCTACCTTCACACTCTGATGATTGATAATGTCTCCACCCCATTTAAATTTGTTCGAACCAAAAAGTATAAATCGCTTCAAGGCCAACGTGTCAATCTAACCTATTACCCTAAAAACGAAACTGTTGCAGGAATGGATTTTCAAGTCATGAAAGTGGTGAGAATAAAAGTCAGCTAAAAAGCCAAGGCCAGTGTTGCCCAAACCGTTCGCCCGGGTTCATTCACTTGAAGTGTTCTCTCATCAGGCGGTATTAATACATTACCTGCACCTGATCGATTGATATGTTCTGAATAAGTGGTATTGAATACATTATCCACGCCGCCATTTAATAAAAAACCATAGGGCAGTGAATAAGCAAGATTGACAGCAATGGTATTAAATGATTTAGAAGGCGCTAAATCAACGCCTGCGATTGTTCCCTGACCTTTAGCTATGCGTTTTTGCGCAGCCACAGATCGGCACTGACAGCCCACTTTCAGCTGCTTGCCCTGATACTCAAGTCCCACTCTCGATTCTAATGGCGAAACCTGAGGCAAAGGCACTTTATCTGACGTATTTTCACCTTTTGTATAAGCGAGTGAGCCAACAACCTGCAAGAATGACGATAAATCCGCTGAAAAACCGAATTCGCCTCCCCACAAGGTTGCATCGATATTTCTAGACATGGGTTTATTCAAAGTATCAATCAGAACAAAATCAAAAATCTGACCATAGAACATACTCAAATTAACATCAATCCAGGTATGTAACGCCAAACCCAAATCAACTTGTGCGGTTTTTTCAGGTGCCAATCCCAACGATTTTTGATGTTTCAACACGTCCCAGTAATCAGGAAACCGAGTAGCAAAGCCTAACCCCGCATAGGTATCCGCTAACCAACCTTTAGATACCCATCGAATAAAAGCGCTTAGCCCATTATCATCACTATCGGCTTGCGAAGCATTGGCCTTCCAAGCCCCTAATAAATCTGTCGCATTATGGTCCAGGCGGACACCCGCCACCCATAGGTTGTTATCGAGTTTCCACTGACTCTCTACAAACCAGCCAAGATTCATCATGTCATACACTGGCTTGGCTGCTTTGGCCATCAAGGCATCTAAGCTTTTTGCCGATCGAAATTTTTGACGGGTTTTAAACCCATCAACCCCGGATATCAATGACCAGAAACTGTCATCGCCAAAGCTCATCCATAAGTGCCCTCCTTTGAAATGCCGCTCAGGTGCCATCCCCATCACCTGCGGCTGGACATGGACTAAATCAAAGGTATCCATAATATGAAAACTGGCATTCTCATAGAATTGGATATCTAATTTCTCCATCCAAGACTGCCGCGGTTCATAGATATAGCGCAATGACAGACTGTCATGCGCAATCTTGCGAGCCCGGGTTTTCCTGTCTGAAAAATTGGCGTGCCCTGTCTGCGCACTGGCATCGAATAGTACTTGATGCTGATCTGATGGGAAAAAACCAAGAAAGGCAGTCGCTGCCGAGTTTTCAAACGCGGAGTCAAAGGATTCATCCGAGC
>CAKMZU010000012.1:14035-23106 GCA_929200485.1 uncultured Gammaproteobacteria bacterium
CGAGCCATCCCGATAATCTCCTCCCTTGCTCGTGACTCCTTGCGTTTTTAGCTGAACTTTTTTGTTGCCAAAATGTGTCGCCAGTTGAGAATCAACACGTTCAAAACTTGCAGTTAATATGTTGGTATTGGCATGTGCCTGTGGCTTATCAAAGGGCTTGAATTGCGATTCATAAAGTATGGTGCCAGCTGAACCCACGGGGCCATATTTCACTGATTGCGGGCCTTTAATCACGATAACTTCATCAAAAGCGCTTGGCTTAATATAACTGGTTGGCGGATCCATTCGGCCACCACAGGTTCCCGACAACTGTTGTCCATTAGCCACAATCCCTATTCGTGAACCAGACTGACCTCGGAAGTTTAAATCCCCGCCACTGCCACCTTTACGTGAAACATTGAATCCAGGGATCTGCTTTAAAAAATCAGCGCCATCATTCGCTGGAAGACGATCACTTTCACCATTTGTCTTAATTTCCAACTGTTCAAATGCATCTGATGGACTTGCAACCACAAGCATGTGCTCATCAACTTGTGTGTTTGCAAAGAGCATCATCGTCGGCAAACATAATAGAAGTATGGCAAAACGCATGATTCAGGGGATTTATTGGCTAATACTCTATGAATCCAAAAAACCGAAATAGTTTCAATGCTAAGCATTTTTTTATTCCCCTACTCTAAGATTCGCTGTTTTCCTAAGAGGGCGTCCGAGAATTGCCACTTGGTTTTCAGCAACAAACTCTCGAGATGGTTATTCTGTAAATCAGCACGAGCATTACGATTTTCTCGAAACACTTCGCCACAAGCAAAGGTGCCTTCTGTATTCGCTCCATCTCTATTCGCACTGCTTCTCTTTAATTTTCCCGGGATGGCTTTTTGCGCTCTCCTTACATGAGGCTCTACACCTTTGATGAATCGTTTTTTCTATCATTCTTAGTAGCACAATGCTTTTGATGAGCTTTATAAAGGTAAATGCAAGCACAGGCCGACTAATTTGTTCTTCGTAAGAAAGAGCTGATTCATATATTGCTATACTTTAACGTAGCTCAAACAAGGATAGTCTGATGCGGGCCTGCTTATTACTAACAGCATTTATAATTGCCAGCTGCAATAATACAAACAATATCGCTCCTAGAACTTCAATCGCATTAAGCATTTCAGGCAAGCTATCGACATTTTCCAGCTTCGAGTTGCCTATTGAAAATATCCGTTTAGTTGACTCAAACGGAAACAGTGATATCTACCCCGTCAAGAAAACCATAGATATCGCCTACCCCTACTCTCAGTATTTAGGGCACCTATTTGTTCCAGCAAATAATTACACTGGCATCGAACTGGACGTCGACCTTAGTAATATCCAAGCACTAACTTATGGATTTAATGAGCAGGGGGATACCGATCCACTACAATTCTATTCACATGATTTTTTATCGCCTATTGGAGAGGACATTACAGAAGAAAATAAGATAGCCACGATAGCCATTGACTTAACTGACATAGCTTTTAATAGTGAACCCATTCATTTTATCCATTTAACAATTTCTCATCCAGGCACATTCCATCCTGCCAACACAAAAAACCACCCAATAAAATTTCAACCAACCGCACGTTTTACCCCAGAAAAAACTCAAATTGTTCATGGCGAAATTATCCGGATTAATGAAAATGAAGTGGTCATAGATTCAGCCGGCATTCAGTTTCCGATATCGAAAGTTAATTGGTTCCTCGACTCCATCGCTATCGATTTAGCAGATATTTTAAATCTAAATCCTGGACAACCTGTCGCATTAAACATTCAACAAACTGAAGAAAAGAGTTCTGGTATCCAAGGGGTAAACGTTATTACTCAAAATCAGTTTGAAGGCATATTACGCCCTGCATCAACTGGCCTTGTTTTTATGGGAAATATGACAACGCCTTATGGAGGGTTAGATTTTTTAACAGGCGTTGAATTACCATGGAGTAACAATGAAAACACACTGAGTCTTCAAGAGCTTGCTGCCGGACAACGCCTACAATTCTCAGCTAACTCAGAGAATCAGGTTTCAAATCTCAGATTAATACAATCAGATGTAACAGGCATTATTTTTACCGATGACGATGGAGAGGAATATATAGATGTCACGAGTATCAATGCCAAACCATCCAATGGTTTTTTCCCAAACGCTTTACCTCTTTTAGTTGAAGATTCGTTTGATTTTACTCCATTTACAGAAAAAGCCCTTCAAGGCATGTTTACACGAACAAAGAATGTCACTGCCTTTAAAGTGTTTGCCCCCTCAATGACGCTATCACCTAAAAGTAGAAATATTAAAGTCAGCCTCGATATAACACCCAAAAGAATTCCATCGTTCGTACAAGAATACGGTGAAATTATTCTCAGCCAACAGTCCGATATCACTGAAGTTACAGCGCATGATGCTGTCACCGGCCGCCCTGTAACAACACAAATTAACCACATCCACATTGCGCCATCAAGCACCTACAAAGTCTTTAAGATTAACAATAAAATTCACGCGCCAGTGACGTTTACACAGATAGACAATTTATCCAACTATCTCATTAATCAATTACCTGATCACGTCTGCACAAAAGTGATTTTGATTGGTTCAGAAATTGAGGGAGACTTTAGTGCTTCGCAAATTAGTTTAACCTACGAAAAACTAGAGGGTATGCAGCCAATCAACAGAGATGATACAGAAGCGGGAAACACTGACTCAACATTACTATTATCACAAGAATATTTAGCACTTGAAGAAAACAATAGCCAAAAATCTGCCTCAACTAATCGCAATGTTGTTATTGGCAGTACCGTCGGCATCATTGGCGGCGGTGTTATACTTGCTGGCGTAATAAAAGTCATAAAAGCTAAACAAACAAACAACATTACAACTTCACTAGCAACCGAGCCTGATAATAAACCTGATGCCAGTAAGACTGCCACTCACCCTGATACCAGCAAGCCAACACAAAATAAAACTCCTTCAATCGAACCTGAGAAAAATAAAACTGCTGCAAGTGAACCTACTGAAACCAATATCACCAAGCTAGCCAATCCTAATAAGCTCGACAGTAACACAATTAATTCAGCCGACCAGAATGCTCCCAAACCCAAATCAACTGAACTTAGCGCTTTTGACTCAAATTTTAATGAAGAAATCACCTCGGATGACCTTAGGTTTATTAAGTGGGGAACGCATAATGGAGGTCGTTTTACTGCTGAAAGCGGGAAAACAATTTTTCTAAAGGCCGGAGAAAAAAGGTTTGTGCAAAGTGAAGTTTTTTCCAGCAAGCTCTATCAACTCGCAAACATTCCCGTACTTGACGTCCGATATGTGAAGTTGACTGATCAACAAAAAGAAACGCTCCAAACAGTTCATGAGTACGCAGTAATATCTGATTTCGATAGAGAAATGGAGCAGATAAGGGATGACGAGGAACGCATTAAAGAAGTAACTAAGGGTAAAACAGACGATATTCTTAAAATCATGGTCGTTAATGCCTGGATAAAAGAAGGCGATAGCTTTCAAAACGATTTTAATAATGTTGCCTACCACAGGTTAAATGATCAAATAATGGTATTTGATTTAACTGGCAGTCATACTTTTGATCAAACATTGGGCTATCACAAATTTCAACATGACCTCGATCTGAAAGAGTATTTCTGGACGGGTCACCAGGTAGGTCCTAAATATGTTCGTAGCTATCTTAACCTTGATAGCATTGACATTAACCAATCAAAAGCTATCAAGGATCAACTGATTTATATCCAGTCACTTAAAAAAGAGACACTGATTAAAAAACTCAAAGAAGTCTATGATTATGATGATTTGACGGTCAGTCAGATGGCTGATCGAATGATTTATCGACGAGTAGGGATAGCCATAGATATTATCCCAGATAATATTTCCCCAGAAGATTTGAATTTGTATTTTTCTTTTAAATATGGCAAGAATTATGCGAATTCTGAACTAACAGACACCGAAAAGAAAGCCTTCAACAAACAACGAAACACGCTAATCAAGCTAGCTAAAACCGGCTTAACTTCAACACTCGACGACTTTAAAACACTCGAATTAAATTACGGAAAAAATTTCCCTCTTTTTGAGTATTATATGTCTCCAGAACATAGATCAATTTTTAGATCCAATCTACACGATTGGCTTAAAAACGATAAAGTTTCTTAGTACCACCTAAGTTCAGAATCAATCCTAAATATCATGGGAGATAAACAAGAAATCAACAACCCTGAAATAATAAAACTATATTATCAAAAAAGATATGGAAAAGACTTTTCTAACCATTTAGATAAGTTAAGTAACATAGACTTAAAGAATTTCAATAAGTGGGAGCATGTGATCACAGGAAAAGAGCCAACACAAGCGTTCACTTCCAAGAAGACAATCGAGAATCATCTAAATAAAAAATATAAAATGAACGAACCTTTAATACATAGTGCTTATAGGTCGAACGCTTTAAGCAAATCAGAGATGGCTGCTATCAATGAATTTGGAGTCAGTATGGCTAAAGTAATCTCTTGGACTACCCCTTATTATAAATCATCGACATGGGAGGGATTACAGTCAGAAAACGATATGAATGTATTTTATTTCTCGTCACCTTCTCGTAATGAAGATGTCTTTCAATATGGAAAAAATCCAGTTGTCCCAAGAGAGTTGGCAGATGAATATAATAGTGAGAGGAAACTTTTCTCTAAAATCCCTACGATATTTCATGATGCCGATCAATATATCTATCGCGTGAATTTGCCTAAAGATTTTAAAAAAGTAGCCATTGAACAGGACGCAAATTCTTTACCAAAATTTTTTATCCCTCTGCAAATGATAGAAGCTTCGCATATCCAGGCATCACATCGCCTTAGCATAGATTCGCCGAAACCCAATATGCCTAAATCAAAATGGGCTCTGAACCCTGCTTATAAAAAACCAAAATAGCAAAACTTGAAGCCATTTTATCAAATGGATACTTCTAGAATTTAACCGCCTATCTGGAATCAGGCCGAACAGACTATTCTAGAATAGCCTTAAAAACGAATTTTCATATTGCGTATTTGATCGCCATACTTTTCAAGGCGCTTCCTGGCATTTTGATCTGCCGTCTTTTTCAAAGTTTCTTCATTAACAATGCCTGATCCATCTCTCGCTAACACTAATCTGGATAAATCATTGGTATAGGTTTCAACTGCGGTAGCCAGTTTTCCTGTTCCACGGTTAAAAACACTTTGATTGACAAAGTTAAGCAACTCTAATTGCAGCTCATCAGAGAGTTTAAGAAATTTTTCGTAATTATTATTGGCCTGATCTACATTCAAGACTTTTTCTGTTTCAGATTCCAAAGAGGCTAAATACGAATCCAGCGCATTATGAAACTTTATCAAACTGTCAATATTACTATTGGGGCTGACCTGAAATAGTTTTAATTGCTCAGTATTTTCTTTTAACTGGAATCGAATAGCACTTAAGCGGGTATTATCATCTACAATCCCTTGAAGATCCGCTAGATTAGTTATGTTTAGCCCTTGGTATTTTTTGTTGATCTCACTAATAAATTCTTCCGTTCTGCTTATTTTGTCGCCACGGAGTTTTTTTTCCATTTCTGTGCGTTGAAAAGAATGCTGCACAGTAGAAACCGTGCCTCTGAGTATGCCAGACACCGTTGCAATGACTGCTGTAATAGCTAAAGTCACACCAACAGGGACAAGAATGGGCATAGCTATTAATAAAAAGTTCTTGGTTTTACTGTTCAAATCGACAGATTGGTTGATGACATAATCCTCATCATCATCATCATCATAATCGTTATTCCCTTCTTTTAGTGATGATCGATTCAATAAAATGATTGATAGTTTTTTAGCATTATAGGTGTCGCCATCACGCATCCCCTCTACGATCAATTCATTTAAAAAATACTTATCACTGTTAGTTTTCTCTTTCATAAAATCATGAAACTCACTGACTTTATCAAATGAGAATGATTGAACAGGATCGGTACCATCAATGACAACATTCATCGACACACTGTCATCTTCATTAACAATGATTTCACTGATAATCTCTGAATGTCTGACTTGTGCATTGGTTTTTGGGTAGCGCGTTTTAATAAATGCTCGATTGTCGAACACTTCCGATGCAATACCCATCGTTAAGGTTTTATCATTGATTTCCATATTGGCAATCGGATGAATACCTGGCATTGAAATAGAGAAAAGCGTGCTTGCGTCAGGCGAAACAACTTCTGTAAATAATGAATGAAACTTGGGGCTATCGCCTGCGAGCTGGTAGCCTTGAATATTCACCATTTGCCCTTCGGTTAATTTAAGCAGGCTATTATCAAAGCCAAGATCATGAGGGAAATAATTAGGGTAATTTGAACTGAACTGGTCGACATTATTGTACGACAAAGGATGTAGAATATTTTCATCGTCCGTTGCTTTATTCACCACTGCCAGCAAACGGGATGGGCGTATAAGAAAATGTTTGATCTCAAAAGATCGCGTATCTATTACTGCCCAAATTCGTTGGCCCGTTTCCAGTTTTATTGCCAGTTTCGCTGACTCATCAATACCCTTAAAGTATCGAGAGGCAGTTGGAACAATACTGAATGACTTATTAATCAATTTTCGTTGCATAGGTAAACCATAATGTCCTTCATCCTGGTAAAACCCCGTTAACGTGACCTTTTCTCCACTACTTGAGACGATAACCCCGCTAAAGATCTTAAAGCTTGAAGCTTTTTCAAGTGCATAAAACGTAGACAAATCCAGGGAAAATCCACGCTCTTCAAGGTTCATGTCAGCATCAAAAAATGACCAATAGTCCTTTTTGCCATACCTGATACTGCTTTGTTTAACCCCGTCAATGTAGATATCGGCAGAATTCGTTTTTATCGCATAATTTATTTTATTTTCTGGTTTTTTTGGTTGAACTTTGTGAGCGTGAATTAACGATAAATGCTGCTCTGTTACTTCACTGGTAATACCTTCCATCAGGACTTTATTATTGGACGGTTCGTGACTTACCTTAATTTGTGGTGTAAACATAATGCCGAGTTTACTATGAGGCAAAGGCACATAACGTGTTGAAGCTTCCACATCCAGTTCAATCGTCATTTGCTGGATTTTACCAGATTCAACTTTTAATTTTTCATCACCGGCAATATAAGCTTCAACGGTAAATTCACTTCGCTCCTCTGGAATGCTATTTAATACAGCATCAACGAGCGGAAGGTCTGCATCACCTTGGTTTGATGGTCTTATGACGGCATTTTCCATCGAAAACATAAGTAATACACGGTCATAAATACCTGCAGGGATGTGTTGATTGATGGCTAAAAAATAGGATTGTTCCTGCAGTGAACTATGGTCTACACCAATTAAATTGCCCGGTGCTGTCAGCGCATACGATTCATCAGTGACGCTATTGATAATAATAATTTGCCTGATTTTAAAATAAAAATTATTAAACGGTATATTATTAATCCCTAAATTTGCAATTAACGTCCCCAGACCTTCATCATTGATCAATGCCACATTTTGTTCTTCTTCAAAATTATAAAAATCTTCGACATTGGATTTTTTTTCTTTTTTATCGCACGATAATAGAAAAAAACTGGCAAGAAAAATAAAAAGTAATTGCTTCACAATTGATCATTCTCAAAAAAACATTAAAAAAAGTATAGGTTAGTTTCCCTCGATTTATAGAACTTTACGCGCTTAAAGAAGTCTTAATCTGATAACTTATAATGGATGTAAATATCAAATGAAAAAAATCTTTGTCTTAATATCGATTACAACTTTAAGTTTTCTTAATATTCATAGCTTTGCCAGCGTTGCAATTTTACCTCCTGCGCTGCAAGCGCTCGGCATGACCCATACTGCGCTAGATACTTCTGATAAGCTTTATAAGTTAAATAAAAACACTGGTCACTCAGATGAAGAATTTTTTCGTAAATATCGCTATGCATTATTGATTAGTACTGCAGTTGTGTTTACAGGGTTTACTGCTGCTTTTATCTGGGATCAGAGAAATGCCTATCTTGATCGAAAGCAAGAGAAGCTTGATAAAAAAGAAAAGGCTGCAGCAAAAGTGAAAGCAGACAAAGACTTAAGTGAATACAGAACACTCAAGCTCTATCAATTGCAAAAAAATGCTAATCCAAAATTTTCAGATCCAGAAGTTGAAAGTGCCCTAAAGGAACGCTTTTCTGGCATAACTTCAGGCTTTGCTCTGTCTACTCTTTAAATAATGGAGAAGGTGGTGAAGAAATGTGAAATATTTGTCTTCTCTGTCTTCTATGTTTTCGATATCAGCGTCAACACGTTGAAATGCCGGCGGCTTGAGCCATTCTGAAAAGACGGAAGGTAATTCTGGTAAGTTATTCTTCAACTCATTATATCTTTCACAACCCAAATCTTCTAATCTGTCTTCGGCTTTAACATCTGCATAAAAAGCTCTTGTTATTCTACTGTGTGCAAGATTTGAGCCACGATAGTCATAAGTAGCATTCTCTTGGTCTGTGAAATGCCTTGGAACAGCTCTTCCATTCTCGTTATTAAAATCATATATAACAATTGTGGCATTATCTGGAATCGTTTCTCTACCGGTATCTAATTTAGCCAACCCTTCAAATATATAAGCAAGATAATACCTTGGTGTTTTTGATGTTGCGTAGACATAAACTCCACTGGCAATAAAAGAGTTATCAAACATTTTGTATGATGGAATAGTAATTTCTTCTTTGGGGAGGTCTTTAACTTGAATTTTGACGTCTGGGGAGAGGAATTCAAATTTACTTATCCTTGAAGAATCTGATTCTGACGAAGGGTTGTTTGTACCGGATAATACATTTTTACAGTAGGTTATAAGAATAAAGCTGCAAGCAAGAAACAGAAGTCTAGAGTTGGGTGATAACTTATTGGAAAGCATAGTTCTCCTCTTTTCATGTTTCTCTTAACAATAAATATCTGGAGCGTAAACTAAAAGCCTTGGAACAATATTATGATTTTTTTTATAAAATTAAGTTCATCTAAATTTCAGCCACTGAAATAATATT
>CAKMZU010000013.1:0-5756 GCA_929200485.1 uncultured Gammaproteobacteria bacterium
GTCTTATAAGGCATGGAGTTGTTGAAAAACAACACAGGTGTCAATTACTGGTTTCTTGACGCCAAGCATGGGTGGGAAAGCGAAGAGGTTCAGTATTTTCTTAAAGAGTCCTGTTGGGTTAGCAGTTCACCAATTGAGACGCTTGAGGAAATTTCTCCTGGCGATTATGTCGCCCTGATATCGCTGGCTGAGCGGGAGGGTGATGTCTCGGCATTTACTATTTTAGCAAGGGCGTTGTTGCTGAAAATAAAGGCGATGGCCAAAAGCTTTTGGTCGAATGGCATCCATTATATGATGAGCCACGTGAGTGGCATTCAAGATCTTCTGTTTAATCGTCCTATGCCAGATGAAGAACGACATAGAATTGCCAAAGAACTCGGGGACCAATTAGGTCTGACAGAGCCAGCACCACAAAGCTTTGAAGGCGTTCCTATTTTTCATCATGAAAATCCTTGTGTGTTTGGTAGCTTGACGGAACGTTTATAAACCCCCTCCATAAAAGTATCAAGTCTTGTAGTTTAGCTTAAGACCATAGCGATATAGCCGAGAATAAGCACGATAGCTGAAGTCAGAGCGTAAGGCACAGGGTAACCTAATGCGGGCATGTCAGTTTTGCAAATTTCCTGAGCAGCTTTCATTCCGGGCGTGCTATTGCGTGCACCTGCACAGGCACCGGCAAGAATGGCCGGATTCATTTTTCGAATGTAAAGGCCATATAACCAGCTAATAAAAGGGGGAGTTAGAGCGGCAATCAGGCCTAAGCCGGCAATTTTAATAACGACAATCCCTTGAAATGATTGAAGTATTTTAGGTCCTACTGTTGCAGCTAAAACAGCAACGAACATATTGAGCCCTATATCCTGAAGAAAACTCCTGGCGCCCTCACTCATAGGCCCGCCAAAATCAGGGTTTCGTGTTCGTAGATAGGAAAAAATGATGCCTGCGAGCATGCAGCCAGCAGAGGCACTTAAAGCAAAGGGGATACCTTTAATCATCAAGGTTAAATGACCAAAAAAGTAACCTGTCATTAACGAAACAGCTAAATAAAAAGATTCGGTAATCGTATTTTCGATAACAACATGCCCTTTGAGTTTTTCAGCGGCTTTTTTTACGCACCAATCTGAGCCTGCAATGCGTAATACATCCCCAGCTTCAATAACCGTTTGAGGCAATAGCGGTAAGAGATGACCGAGACGAAATAGCGCTTTACAGTAGATGCCAAAACCAACTTTGTTCATGACGTCATTGATGGTCAAACCTATCAATTGAGAATGGCCTAGATGAATATCAGCAACTTCAATTTCAACGTGTCTTGCTCTGGGCTCATCAACTTCAAGGCCTATGGACTTTTGTCCCTTGTCAATCAAAGTGTGATAATCCCCGCGAATACCAATGATGTCACCCATTTCAAGTGATGGATTGTCAGAGGCTTCAAACACTTTGTCACCACGAACGACTTTTAAAATCGCCGCATGAGGGTATTGATTAAACAACTGTTCTATTGTCTGACCGACAAGCGTTTGATGTTGTACTTTATAAGCCCTGACATCGATCGGTAATACACCCACATTAGAGAAACCATGCGTGGTGGGTAAGGGTTCATTATCTTCCCCAGTGCTAAATGAGAGCTCTGCGTCTTTGCCTGCCTGAACAGGATCAATGCCAAACATGGCAGGCAGATATTTAATAAATAGAATGGTGAATACGGTAGAGAGTACATAGCTTATTGCATACCCTGCAGCGATATTAGCGCTCACCTGATCAGGCGTCATTCCGGAAGGTATGCTGAAAGCACCGGATGTCACCGCAGACTGGGCAACACCCATCACCGCTGTTACCGTATAGCTGCCAGAGATAATTCCTGCGGCATAGCCGGGCTCCATTGATAACAGCCTGGCCCCAAAAAAGACCAGTAAGAAATTTGTGAAAACAACGATTAATCCGATGACAATAAAATCGAAACCACCACGGGCGATACCTGAAAAGAATTGTGGCCCGACTTTCATGCCAATGGCATACATAAACATCATGAGAAAAATATCAGCGATAAGTGAAGGCTCGTGAATCGATAATCCATAGACAGAAAAAGCCGGTAATGAAATGGCAACCCCTACCACAAGCGTTCCTGCCGTACTTCCAAGATTAACCCCTTTGATTGTCACTTTTCCGAGGGCGTAGCCTAGCGCCAGAGAAAGAAACAAATAGAAAAAGGGGTTATGGGCAATGTATTGAAAGGCGAACGCCATAGAATTAACTAAGACGTTATGATGACTGTTATCGCTAGCACCGGCTTTTGCGAAACTAGCGAGTGGAGTTAAATACAGACAAAGGAGAAAAATCCTTGCGCAAATTGTAGGCGCAGCGATTGATCTATTTCGTATAAAGATATGTGATTTTTCGATACCAGTAATAGTCATAAGCAACCCATCCATCATGAAATAGAGTACTAGGAGACCGTCCGAGAACAGACTGTTCGGCCTAAATTCCAGATAAGCGGCTAAATTCTTCGCCAAATTCCTTTAAATAGGCTGGCTATTCGCAGGAATTTCCCAAAAAATTTATCTCACTTCTTTGAAATTTATGCTCGACCGCAATTCTCGGACGCCCTCCTAGCACTTCGATTCACAGCATTTGTCTGGTTCAGCAGTCACAGATTTTTCTGTGATAAGGCGCAGGTACGCTGTAATACTCGCGTCTTTCAAGTGCCTGCAACGCAGTCACGGGGAAATCTGTGACTGCCCTTTGGGTGGCATTTAAAATGCCCATGTCTGCGTTCGATTTGCTTGCTATAGAATAACTATTATCTTCACAAATCTGCCTTAACATGAACATTTTACTGAGCCACTGAACAGGACAAATGCTGTGAAACGAAGTACTAGCTATGCTTAAACCCTGATGACTCTTGTTCATCACTATGTTGGCCGTTCGGATGGTTAGAAAAATAGTCGATACAATGCTGCAAGTCTGACAGCAATATCCCTGCAATGTCCCTGCTGAAACCATGACGTATTAATATGCGCATAATCACCAGATCTTGACGATTCGCCGGCATGGCATAAGCTGCAATTTGCCAGCCACGTGAACGGATGCGGTCAGAGAGATCAAACAGATTAAAACCTGGATCTATCCCTTTTTTTAACGTCCAGCTCAGGCCAGGAATACCTCCAACGCCATTATAAAGAATGTCAAAGCATCCTAGCTCCTCAATGCCATCGGCAAGATATTGTGCAGTGTCATAACATGCCTGATGGACTTTGCGATACCCTTCGCGACCCAACCTCATAAAATTATAATATTGACAGACAATTTGCCCTCCGGGTCTCGAGAAATTTAACGCAAAGGTTGGCATGTTTCCCCCAAGGTAATTGACCCAGAAAATCAAATCTTTGTGCAGTGCATCCGCATCATGCCAAACGACCCAGCCCACCCCTAGCGGTGATAAACCATATTTATGACCTGATGCATTGATGGATTTAACGCGAGGCAGGCGGAAATCCCATTCCAGATCAGGATCACAAAAAGGCGCTAGAAAACCGCCAGATGCGGCATCAACATGAATAGGGATATCAAGTCCTGTCTCTTGTTGAAGCTTATCCAGTGCATCATTAATGGCTTTGACAGGCTCATATTGGCAAGTGAAAGTAACGCCTAATGTCGGTACGACGCCAATGGTATTTTCATCACAGCGCTTGATAACTTCTTCCGGCGTCATAATCAGCCGCTCGCCCTCCATCGGAATTTCTCGAAGTTCAATTTCCCAGTAGCGTGCAAATTTATGCCAACATACCTGAACAGGCCCGCAGACCAAATTAGGTTTGTCTGTGGGTTTTCCCTGTTTGTTCATTTTCTCTTTCCATGCCCATTTCAATGCCATACCCCCAAGCATGGCTGCTTCACTTGACCCTGTTGTGGAACAGCCAACCGGATTTTTGCTTTCTGGGGAATGCCATAAGTCTGAGAGTATATGGACACATCGCTTCTCGATTTCAGCGGTTTGTGGATATTCATCCTTATCAATCATATTTTTGTCGATGCACTCATCCATGAGCTTGTGTATTTCGTGATCTACCCATGTTTGGCAAAACGTCGCCAGATTTTGTCTGGCGTTACCATCTATCATCAGCTCATCATGGACGAGTTGATAAATATTGCGATGGCTACTTTCCTGCTCTGGCATTTTATACTTCGGTAAGGCGACTGATAATGCGAGTGATGAATAGATGTCATCAAGTACATTTTCTCTGATGGATTCTTTTTCATGTAAAGGCATGAACCAATCTCCAGCACGTTAAGAAGATAACAACTCATGTTAGCGTTTGTCCTTGATCCTTCCAGGATTGACAGTAAGAATAAAATTTAGAGTCTGATGTCAGAATATCTTCTGAAGAGCAGAAGACTTTTTGTTAGGTTAAAAGTCAGACGGCAAGATCTTCCTTATTGATACGCCATTTCATTTAGACTTGATCAAGGGCTCTTTAGTTTGGCAGCAAGCGAAGGGATTAGTTCATGTGTTTATGATGGATTTCCAGGGGTTGCGGAAATCCATCGTTATAAAATACTGATATTTTGGTTCTTTTGAATTTTATTGTGCGAATCGATGAGTGCTTGGATACAGTTTTACCTGCATAATGGATTTTAGCTCTTGTTCAAACCCTTTGGCTTCTTCAAGGCTAAGATTCGGGCCAATAAATACGCGGTGATACTCTTTGTTATGAATAGTCACCGTTCGAATATAAACAGGGAAACCTGCCTCATAAAGAGAAGATTGACTATTGAGTGCATTACTCATCTGTTGATAGCTACCCACATGTAAAACGTAGTGACCTTTGTTGGTTGGCACTTGCGCTGTCGTCATTTCAATTTTTTTAGGTTTGATATCTACAGCCTTCACTTGTGCAGGCCCTTGAATGGGGGTGGCCTGCAAGTAATCGGGTAGATCCTCAGGTTCAGGGATCATCATGGTTTCTTTTATCGGAATATCGTCTTCTGGTATTTCCGTTTCAAGTGTTACAGGTTTTGGTTTCCTGGTGCTAGTTTTAGGCGGTACGGTAACATTTTTAACCTGTTTCCTTTTGCCTGGTTTTCTTCTGAAAACCAGGGGCTTGTCATTTTTGGCTCTTGCTGTAGTAGCCATATTATTAATAATGGCGGTTGGTGATTGGATAAGCGGTTTCTTTTTCTTCTCGATTTTAACGGTTTGTGGTTTTTTAGTTTCAGGCTTAGGGGGTGTTTTTTGAGAAAAAGGTTTCGAGCGCTGTCGAATAGTCTTGATGGTTTCTATCTTATCCTTTTTCATGTCCTGATGGGTATCCCAGGGAATAGAGTAGTCAGCAATTTCTGATACCCATTCTGGATTGATGCGTTGGACATTGTCACTTTTATTGCAATTTGGCGGTTTAGGAGTGCTGGAGCAGCCAGATAAAAACAATGCCAGAGAGACAGCAAATGGTATGATAAATCCTTTTAAAAACATGGCTGTTGTCCAGAAAAAGTTCTATAAGCAATAATTATAGTTAAGGATTATGTTTTTAGATGAAATTTTAATGCATTGAGGTTTCAGGCAGCGTTCTATACTTTAATGGTGTAACAAATAATAGTGATATGTTAATGAACCTTTGATTAACTAAGTTAGTCTTATTTAATGATTTAATAAGGTTGTGGGACTTTGATGGAAAAGAATTAAATTAGCCTTTATGTCGAATTTTTGGAGTATGAAAAGGCCTTTTGTTCAACTCATTTTTCTATGGGGTTTTCTT
>CAKMZU010000013.1:5766-18842 GCA_929200485.1 uncultured Gammaproteobacteria bacterium
GTAGATAAGGGAGAGGTTAAAGACAATATTCGTGTTTACCTGGACTCACTGAAAAAAAATAAAACCCTTGAGGATTATCAAATTCAGAGCTTGGTAAAAGAAGCCACACGAGCCTTTGGCTATTACCACACCTCAGCAAGCGTTAGTCAAACCAAACCTAAAAGCTACTCGATTAACGTCCAGCTTGGCAGTCGTATGATAATCAAGACGGCAAATGTGGTGATTAAAGGCGATGCGAGTGACAATAAATCGTTTAAGCAGGCTGTGACAGACAGCGGGATACATCCCAATGCGCCACTGGATCACGGCAGTTATGAGGCGCTCAAATCAAACTTTGCCAGTTTGGCATTAAAACAGGGTTTTTTTGATGCCAAAATGGAAAAATCAGAGCTTTTGGTAGACCCTAAAACAAATGCTGCGTTCATTACTATTATCTTTGATAGTGGTAAGCGCTATTATTTTGGTCAGACAAGCTTTGAGGGCAGTCAGATCAACGTCAAAAAACTCTATACCGTTATTCCTTATAAACAGGGTGATCCCTATCTAGCCAAAAACATAGGTTTACTGAATCAACGGTTAGCCAATACCGGTTGGTATTCATCGGTTTATGCAGGTGCCGACACAGAGAAAAGTGAAAACTATCAGGTGCCAGTGAATGTACTCGTGGTTCCTGCCGTTAAAAACAAGATGGAAGCGGGGGTAGGCTATACCACCAATCATGGGCCTAGAGTGAAGTTGAAATGGCGAAAGCCGTGGATCAATTCCGCAGGGCACAGCTTCAATATGCAAACGGAAATTTCCCAGTATGAACCAACGGTGCAGTTTGCTTATAAAATGCCATTGAAGAATGTGTTGGATGATTATTATCGATTTAACGGTGCGATTCGTTATGTTGATACGCATGATACCTTGGCGACAGATATGTGGGCAGGCGCTGAGCGACACTGGCGTGTGGGGATATGGGATCAAGCGGTATTTTTTCGATGGTTGTATGAGGATTATAAACAAGGGAGTTTTGAAAGCGGTGTCGCTAATTTGGGCTTGGTGGGGATAAAATATTCGCATGCATATTTTTCACCCGGTGCTGTGCCTAAAAATGCTCAAAAGTCATTTTTTTCTATTGGCTATACTGACACGTTTTTAGGTGCCAATGATGGCCTTTGGGCAATCAAGGCAAGGCAAGGATGGATTAGAACTTTTGCGCCAAAGCATCGAGGCGTAATAAAACTTGCCGCTGAGGGAAATATCACCGATAAAATAACCACTGTTCCTCCTGCTATGCGCTTTTTCATTGGTGGGGATAATTCACTCCGAGGCTATCGCTACCAAAGCGTTTCGCCTGTTGATAGCACAGGGAAACAAGTGGGTGGCCAATATATGGCAACGGCTTCAGCCGAATATCAGTATAAGTTGGTTGGCAATTGGTGGGGCGCGGTATTTTATGATTATGGTTCGTCCTGGGTGAGTGAGCCGGTATGGGTTAGAGGTATTGGTGGCGGGATTCGATGGGCCTCACCTGTTGGCTCGATTCGATTGGATGTCGGCTGGGGGCTTGATAGAGAAGGCACACCCTTTGAAATCCATTTCGCATTGGGGCCCGAGCTATGAAAAGTCGAGCGTTGGGGCTAGTTAAATGGATGGCATTAACCTTGGTGTTGTTGGTTGGTGTAGCGCTTTCCATCACTTATTGGGTGCTGGCAACCGAGCGAGGCTTTAAGACGGCTATTGAAATCGCTGAGAAATGCATTTCCGGATTTACCGTTGTTCAAACGCGCGGTGATTTATTTGATGGCGTTGAGATTGTTGATCTACGATTTGACAGTCAAAACCTATCGATACATCTAAAACAGGCGGAAACTCAAATTCAGTGGCAATCGTTATTATCCTTTGTTATTCCCAGCTTAAGGGTTGAAGGGTTATCGGTAAGGAGTGCTGGTCAGTCAGAATCACCACCACCGCCATCTTCTGAGGAGACGCTCTCAAGGATCCATTTGCCGATTGATATTCAGGTGCAGGACATTCGTCTGGATGAGCTAACTATTGATGCCAGTGGTAATCAGTTTAGTATGGAGAAACTTACTGCTGGATTGCAGTTTTCAGGGAGCTTGCTTACGCTATCGCCAGCCGTTGTCTCTGGCGTTATATTACGACTTGCCGAAAAAGCTGAACCTCCAAAGCAGCCAGCTAATCATCCTACGCAGTTTCCGCATCAAGTTGACCCCATCCAAATTTCGTTGAAAACTATTGTTTCTCCTGTTGATATCATGGTTGAGCAGTTAGATGTGTTGAATTTGTTTATCCCTCAGCAGGCATTCGATGTAGAGCATCTACTGATGAAAGCCAAAGTGGTCAAGAGTGAATTAAGTCTACAAACGCTTGATGCCAAGACCAATAAAGGGGATCTTGAAGTAACAGGCTCAGCAAGTCTGGTAGATGACTACCCATTGGATGTGCACTTAAAAATTGATGCCCTAACGAAGTTAGGAAAAAATCAACATATAGCATTTAATGCAACAGGTTCTTTAGCTGATCTTACGTTGACGGGGCAGCTATCGGGTTTGTCGGAGGCGGATTTTACAGCGAAGTGTCAGGTGTTAAAAGAAAATGTACCTTTCTCTCTTCGTTTGGTGAGTCGATATTTTCAATGGCCGTTGGTTGATGAGCCACAAGTAATGCTTGAAGAAAACTTGCTGCTTCTTAAAGGCACTCTTGCAAATTATCAGCTGAATTATCATGGCAAGCTTAATGGGTCGAATGTGCCTGAAACAGCGATGCTGCTTAAAGCAGCCGGTAATCTAGGCAATGCAAAAATTGAAACCCTGCAACTGGATGTATTGGATGGCAATATTACTGCCAAAGGGGATGTCAGTTGGTTAGATGGCCTGATTGCAAAGCTTGCGGTTGAGTTAAGCCATATTAACCCCGAAAAACAATGGCCGGCATTTGAAGGGGTGATACACGGCGACCTGGAGGCGACTTTTGAACAAACGAATGAGGGTGAACGCAAACTGCATCTTTCACCGGATATTGAGGGCGAGCTAAACAGTTCGCCCTTGTTGGCAAAGGGACAAGTGGGTTTTTTTCAAAGTGATGTAACGAACCCTAAACATTTTGTGCTAACGGTTCCGAATCTTGAATTGCTGCATGGAGAAAACCATATCGATGTTAAAGGTGAGCTGAGCGATAAGCTAACCATGTCGGCCCAGCTGTCATTGCCTGATTTGAAACAAAGCCTTCCAGATGTTGGTGGTAGTGTTCAGGGCCATCTTGAATTGGCGGGTACGACGAGAAAACCTGTGCTAACGACAGATTTAAGCATTGAAAAATTCACATTGAATGACACAGTTAAACTACAAACGGCTAAAGCCAAGGGTGTTTTGAGTCTGTCGGAATCGGTGAGATCAGACTTTCTGCTCTCAGCTCAAGGGTTTTCTTTCGGTCAATTACTATTGACTGAAGTGGTCAGTCGGCTTGATGGGTCACCCTCTCAACATCATTTAACAGTAAAAGCGGATGGAGACCCAATAGGTTGGGCATTGGATCTGACAGGCGGTTTTTCAAATAGCATTTGGCAAGGCCAAATAAACAGCAGTAAAGGTAACCTCTCGCATATTCCGATCATTCTTGAAAAACCTTTTACGCTAAAACTAGCCAAGGGAGAACTTGATGTTAGCCAGCATTGCTGGAGGGTCAGTACCAGCCCCTTATGCTTGGTAAGGTCTGCGACTATTGCCAGGAGCGGTCAACTTGCCATGATGTTAAAAGCACTGCCAATTGATGATCTGTCCAAAGAATTATTGCCGATGGATATGCGCCTTAGTGCTAAGCTCAATGCCAATGTCGATGTGTCGTGGCAGGAAAATAAATTACCCACAATAAAAGGCCAAATATCAATACCACAAGGCGGCGTGAGTCAGCAAGTACAAGATGGGGAGGTCGCTATTGGTTGGCATAAGATTGATGTACGTGTTGACGGTGATGACGGTCATTATAAAAGCCATGCCCGTATTGATTTTACTGATGATGCCAACTTCAATGCTAATCTCGCCTACGAAC
Source organism: uncultured Gammaproteobacteria bacterium (assembly GCA_929200485.1). GTDB lineage: Bacteria > Pseudomonadota > Gammaproteobacteria > Pseudomonadales > DT-91 > CAKMZU01. Next base: position 9,823 of record CAKMZU010000013.1, read on the forward strand.
AAAAAGCAGAGGGTGGTGTTATCGATGGCGATATTCAATTAAACCGGATGAATTTGAAGAAGCTTGAAGGTCTGATTCCCTTTTATCAAACATTTAATGGCTTTTTGAATGGCCAGGTAAAAATTGCCGGAGCTGTCACAACACCTAAGATCACAGGCCAGGTTAAGGTGACTGATATTGTTGCAACAGGACCGGAAGCGCCAGTGCAATTCAAGCGCGGCGATGCCACTTTAACGTTTAATGAAAATAAAGCGAATTTATCGGTGAACCTTGTCAATCAAGGTACGCCGTTACGCATTGCTGCAGATGCCCAGTGGCAGGGTGAAAAACAATGGGCGTTAAATGCCAGTGTAAATAGTGAGAATATTCAGGTGAAGAAAACGCCTGTCTCCATGATGAAAGTGGTACCCAATATTCAATTTTCGGCAACGCAGCTTGGGGCTATGCTTAAAGGGCAAATTGATGTGCCGGAGGCCTTAATCAAGGTGAAAAAACTCCCAGCTTCGGCGGTGACGGTTTCTCAAGATGAGGTCTTGGTATCGAAGAAAAAAGAGGATCATAAACCAATCACTTATCCCATTGACAGTCAGCTGTTGTTGAATATTGGGGATAAAGTCATGATTGACGCCTTGGGATTGCAAGCGCACTTGACGGGTAAACTGTTTTTGAAAATGAAAGACGGGCAGCCACAGATTTTTGGCGACTTGTTTATTGAAAAGGGAACCTATAAAGCCTTCGCTCAAAATTTAATTATCCAACGGGGTCGAATTTTATTTAATGGCCCACCGGATTTACCTTATCTTTCTATACGAGCTATTCGCGACCCTAAATCCATTAAAGATGATGTCATAGCCGGTGTGGAAGTTTCAGGGCCGGCAGATCAGCCTGTCATTGAGTTTTTCTCGGATCCGAGTATGCCTCAACAAAATATTATTTCTTACATTTTAACGGGTAAGGATATTGATGAAGATCTTGATGCCAACTCAGCGATGACCATTATGTTTATCGGTATGGGATTATCGCGCAGCAATAAAATGGTAGGCGATATAGGTGAAGCGGTAGGGATTAAAGATTTATCCCTTGGTGCTGAAGGTGGTGGTGATGAGTCGCAGGTGACGGTGAGCGGGTATATTGCACCTAATCTACAAGTCAAATACGGCGTGGGTGTATTTCAGGCGATTACCGAATTCACCGTTCGGTACGAATTGTTAAAAAATCTATTTCTTGAAGCAGTCTCTAGCAGCGAAGATAGCTCGTTAGATCTGCTGTATCAGTTTAGCTTTGGGGGTAGGCCCCGAAAGTCGGCAGCCACCCAAAAGTCGCCAGCAAGCTGAGTGCAAAGATAAGTATTCCTACAATGAGCAATAAATAGAGTGAAAACATACCGCCAGGCGCTTGGTAGGTTAATGTTGCATTTTGTTGCTTTGCTCTTTTTCGAATTCGAAATGACATCGCACAAGGAAGCCAAAGTAAAACGATCACTAACATGCCTGCTGCGTAATTGAGTGCTGTCTGAAAGATTTGAGGCTTAAAAATAACTAACAAAACAGGTATGGAAAAAGTCAAAAGGGTGGCGGTGATCTGGGGGTTGCTTGTCTTTTTTATTGGCTTTAAGTCAAATATATAGTCTTTTAATGACAGTGTGATGCCTAAAAATGAAGTAATTAACGCAAGATTTGAAAAAATATTCATCAAAGACTTTGTGATGTCATGTGATTGAACCTGTCCAATAAAATCAAAAAAATTAGCAACGTTATCGCCACCGGTCGATGAAAGAAAATCATGAAAACTATTGTCACCAAATCGTGGAATTGACGCCAGTGTGGTTAATAACCACAAGAAAAAAACCAACAATGAGATAAAACTGCCGATAAAAATGGCCTTTTTCATTTCAGTCACATCTTTTTCAAGATAAATATAAAGTGTGGGTAAAATGAGCTGGTAACCAAAAATCAGAAAAATGATAGGGATAACGCCAAATATAAAAGGTGAGTTATCTTTCATATCAAGCAAGTAACTGACTTTGATCGCAGGCAAAAAGAACCAGATAATGCATAGAAATAACAAGCCTTTGGTTAACATAATGTAGCGGTTTACAAAGTCTGTGGTTCTTGCTCCCTGATAGACGATAAAACCAAGAATAAGCGTGAACATGACACTGCATATCCAATCGGATAATGGAGTTCCAAGCTTCATCAACAACAATTGAAAAATACTGCTGCCACCGCTTAAGTAGGCTGCGGTTATTGAGTACATCAAGGTAATGTATGACACCAGAAATAACGCTTCACCGGATTTTCCCAATGTGGCTCTGCAAATAGAATCAAAATGGCCGTCCACTTTAGCTGTTGTTGCTACTAATGCTTCAAGGATGACTAAGGATGAAAGCGCCGTAATAAAATAACTGATAATAAGTAAAACAACGGTGGGTACAAAGCCTAACCCTGCTGCGGTTAATGGTAATGCAAGTAATCCTGCGCCTATAGTTGTGCCGCATAGAATGAAGATACTGCCGAGTGTTTTTGATTGCATAGGGTTAAATTAAAAATGGAGGAATTGAGCCTGAGGTGGATAGAATAAGTATGATTCCACTGGAGCGTTGACAACATTAAATAGTATAGACGGAATTTTTGATAAAAGGTTCAGGGATAAAATTATAACAACAATTTCAAAGGGTTAGTGCGGTCGAAAAAGAATGGGTCTGTGGGTTGAATACTGGTTTGATAAGTTTTATTGATTTTGCAAAAAATTTAATTGATATTGATCAAAGCGAAACGGCTTCAACAGGTAAACCCTGCACTAAAACGCTAAGCAACCGTTTTTTCTCAATTTTATAAATACGGCCTTAGGAATAGCAGCAAACTAAATGTTGAGTTCTGTCACTGGCATTCTTTTTAGCATAACCAACAAGCGTTATAATTTTATTTAATTGTTTTTAAGAACATTTGAACAGGATATACTTTTTACCAAATCCTTATATTGCACTGAGGCAAGATCATACAGACGTATTTGATTGCGCAGTTCACTTCCCTTTACCTCAATAAAGGATTTACCGAGTTTCACTGCAATGACTTTTGCCTCCCCTAGTAACGTCTTTCCTGTGGCAGTTTCCTGGAAGATAGATACCTTATCACCTCGCTTAAATCCCGCTGTTTTTCCAGAAGACAGCTGATAAATATGTTTTTTCCCATCACTAAAATATTTTTCAACGTAGCCTTTAGGTGTTAAAAATTCTATCAGGGAATATCCTGAACATTTTATAAGCTTTTCCAGAATGTCTCCCCGGTTTTCTAAATAGTTGTTCTTCGAATCTGGATTATTATTATAGTGAACACATTCTTTGTGAATATCTAGAGAAAAAGATTTACCCACTTCAACATTAATATGCTTCAATCGCTGCAACTCGGGCAGTGTTAGTACTTCAATTTGTACACCTGCCACCTGATCAAATTTACATGTTCCTTTGCGATCTTTACTGCACATGGGACACCATATGGGCGCTGAGTATTTCGATTTGATAGAGGATTGGGTGATGGACGCTTTGATATAATAATCAACCTTCTGGTCACCTTGATAATCGAGTTGATGGGAGTTTTTTCTGGCCCTTTCAATCTCTTCGATCAGGTGTTTTGTTTTTTGGTTGTTCGCTTCTGTGATTTTTATTCCTTTCGCTTTCAGGGGATGAATAACCCCCTCTCTTAAATCTTGATTAAGCGACAGGTTATCTTCGACATCGCTTGTCACATGCCATATAACATTGGTGGCTAAGCCTTTTAATTCTGATGGATGGGGTGGCTGTGCTTCGGGGGAAAGTTGTTGTAACTTTCTTTCTGTCGGCGGTTTAAATGCTGCTGATTTTTTATCTACTTTTAGACTTGAGCAAGCGGATATAAACAAAAACGCCGGAAGAAAAAAGAAAAACAGAGTAAAACGAGAATACATATCAGATTCCTTTCGAACAAGATGGATTTTTTTCAATAAAACAGGAAATTATATTTGTTTTGGAAAAACGCTCAATAAGTCGCTTTTTCACTAACCCCGTAGAATCAGAGAACCCGCTCAAGGAGACCGATTGATCTGTAATTTGAAAGTGCGAAAGTGTTTGACCGCTTGTCAGTGTTAATTTGATATCCAAAACACCGGTAACAAAAAAATCCTGACCAATCTTCTCTTTAGTGTAGTGATCGTTAATTGTAATTTGATCAGATTTAAAAAAGGGTAACCGATGGAAGTGATGTTGATCGATGGCTATTTTTTCTCTATGCAGTTGTTTTTCTGCTTCATCAGTCAATGCATTGATATCAGTTTTGTTATTGATTATTAATTTTCTGGCTAATGTTTTTTGATTGAATAAAAGGTAGAATGCGTTGAGTGTGTCTTCTACATTCTTTGATTTTTGAGGATAAATACTATTGAGTAATAAGGCATTATGTTCAAGTGATTTTGCCGTCGGAAGGATTTGTCGTAATGTCCACCAACGACCAAACCCTTCTTCATTCTGCTGATTTACTGTTGATTGAAGTGTGGATACTTGCTGTTTAATATCCTGTTCCAGTTGCGTTTTAAAAGACGATTTTTCCAAGGCCATTAACACATAGTGTGAGTTATTATACTGGGCCTGCCTGATGGTTTTAGCTTGTGTCAGCTTAATGTCTACAATGTCGACGGAGGTAATAATTTCAACGAGTGTTTGAGAAAATTGATGGTCACTAAGCGTATAGATTGAGGTTTGATCATTAACGGTGGCACCAAATTGAGAAGCTAACGATACGCGGGCATTTTCTTCGGCATTGAAAATATCGACACCTTGACCTATGGCATAGAAAGAATGGTTGTCGCGTGGTAACTGATTAATCCATTGGGGCTTTGTCTCACTCAAAAAACTGCAGCCTGCAATACTCAATAGGATAATTGAGTAAAAGAAAACATCCTTATGAGGCATATCCATATTCCATTATGAATTTATAATTATGAGGGTGAAGAAAATATTCAAAAAAATTGAATATTCTGTCGCTATTTTCTATTTTTTTCAAGAATTTCTGTGGTTTAAGCTGCTATTGGCATCTGAAACGAAGATGTAAGCGTGCTACTTCCCAGTTAACACGCGAGACTCCTGTATACTTCGCAAGCCAATGAATACGGATTGAATCTATTGAGGCGTTTTTTATTTCCTCGTACACCGCTGAATCACAATATGGTACCGGCGGATCATAAGGGGATATTAACGGCCAAAGCCTTGCGTGAAAGCATGAATATAAACGCTTGCTTGTTTTCGATTAATTCTTCCCTTCAATCCAATATTTGAATATTTTATCGATGTTACCGTTATTGGTATTTAGCGTGATCCAATTCCGTAAGAATAATTCAAATCGATGATCATTCGGCGGAATGGCAAAAGAAATAGGAATTTTTGATAGCTCCTGATTAGGGGTTACGACGGAGTAATCAGGGTATACCAGTGTCCAGGCAGAAGCACCCGCAGCACCAAAGACCATGGCGTCGATATTGTGCTTTTCAACAAAGAACTTTCTTGGGGTTGTTAAGACTTCGATTTTTGCTTTCGGGAAAGCATAATCAATGGCTTCTTTGTAAAACAGACTGCCCGGTATGCCAATAATCAGGTTTTCTTTGTTGGAAACAATCGACAAATCCTTGTACTCACTGCGTTGCTTATCTTTGACGATCAATGCCATTTTTTCGTAGGTATAAGGAATCGACAGAGAGAAATTTGTCAGGTTTTCTGAAATCAAGGGGATGCCTGATGCCATATCCAGATAACCGGATCGAAGCAATGCCTGAGTCTGCGCATGAGTCAATTTAACAAACTCGATGTCTACTTTGAGCTCGCGAGCCAGCATATGAATTAATTCGATATCCAAACCGACTAATTGGCCATTCTTATTGTTAAAAGCAAATGGCAGGGCATCCTGATAGTAGCCAAAACGTATGCTGCCGCGTTGCTTTATCCGATCTAAGGTATCTTTTTTGTCCTCAGTGAGGGTTTCATCAACAGGATCTTTGATGATTTTTGAATTCACAGGTTTGAACATTAAATTGCGATCAATGAAGCGTTCATAACCCTGATATTGATGCGAAATAATTTCAAACCCCCGACCAATACCAAACAATAATGAGGTAAATAATATCAGTGTAAGGCTTAAGAAGAGGAGGCCTTTTCGAAAATGAAATTGCCAGATACCCGCACAGGCGACCGTGGTTAACACAGTGAGGGCGACACAAAACATTGCGCCAATGATGCCGCCGAGGTGTCTAACAATGAGATTCTCGGCAATAACGAATAAGTCATAGAGCCCCGACGTAATATTTAAAGCATTTAATAAATCCGGAATCGCACCATAGTTTGAATTGAACAGATACGAAAAACCTAAAACAGAAAGCAACGCATAATCGCCGCCTTGTATGGGCTGGCCATCAAACCAGGCGGCAAAGACAATAAAGCTCAGCGAAATCAATTTGCTGCCTGTGGGGAGGCTGAAGCTGATGGGCGCGACAACTTCTGCCAGGTTATATTCGTTTTGCTCTGCCCCAAGGTGCTGATTAATCAGCTTTTTTACTTTTTCAGCAATAATGGGCAGGACAACAAGGATATGCCCTGTAACAAAAGCTGTTAGCATGGCATCTTTTGATACGTAGATGATTTGCCGATAGGAAAAAGGTGTTATCGAGGCAATAAGCCCGGGTAGAACAATAAAGGTTAATACAAAGGTAATCAGGGTTACTGAGGTAATATATACAACCAAGCCGTCGATCTCTTCTTTACTAAGACTGGCTGAGGCATGTTGAGAAATACAAAATACGCCAAGCGGTGCAAGTTTCAGAATCAGATTATTAACGTTCACGATCGCTTGCTGGACATCTTTAAAAAAGAGCAGGGATTGATTGCGATATTCTACCGACATAAAGCCAACCCCAAGAAAAACGCAAAATAAAACGATGGCGGGCACATGGGTGTTTGATAATGCAGTAAAGGGGTTGCTTGGAATGAAAATACTTAAAAGGTTGGCGTTACTCGTGTCGGCGAGGGTATTAGCTGAATAAAAATTGGAGGCCTGCCAATTTGGAAATGAAATAGCTGATAAATAGATAAAGCATAACATAATTGCCGTTAGTCCAAGGTAGACGAGGGCCCCGTATTTCATCAGCTTTAACGCGGTTTCCTTATCCAGAAAACCAATACCAGCAATTAATGAGACACAGATGTAGGGAATCGCTGTCATCTGCAACAACATGACAAAGGCTTTGCCGACCAACTCAGTCCCCTGAATAGGGTAACCCAGCAGGAGGCCTGTAATAATCCCTGCGATAAGGGATAGGATAATTTTTTGCGTCAGTGACACAGATTTCTCCGGGGTCGTTTTACAAGCGTCCATATGTTTTCAGTTAGCTGCGACTGACTGAGGTTAAGATGTGTTTTCTTGTTCCTCTATGACTCACTGCACTCTAAGAAGTTTACTGAATCTATTAAAAATAGATTCAGACAAAGGAAAAAGCGAGAGTTGATTTTATTGGCTTATGGATGGAAGGTCTGGATAAGTCACTTAGCTCTAGATCGGGAGAGAATTTCCCAGTGATCATTTGGATTTGAGCTTGAGGCTGTATTTGCGTAACAGTGATCCAATCCTGCATTTTTTGCTAGGGCGACTACATACAACGCTGAATACAGCTCCAGCAAATGGCCATAGTTTGAACAGGTCACTTGTTCACCTCGGTGGCGATGATACAATTTTCAAGCAAAAAGTCAGTAGCTTTATCAAGGCGAATCAAGTGAAAGGTGCCTTTGGAATTATTCATCTAAACAGCATGATTGCTGGAGATTTTACGTGGCGATCATAGGTAAAAAATTAACATTCATTGCCATTGCCAGCTTGTGGATTGGTCTTTCAAATTGGGTAAGTTATCCGGTCGCTGCAGATGTTGTATCGACCAAAAATGACCAATCAAAAAATTATAACAAAGCGAAATTTTTGTTTTCCAGGCATTTTAACAAAGATTTCAACTCGGAGTGGCGTGATGACTGGCATCAGCTAGGCTATCGGTATTATCAAGATGGCAGCTTTTGGCATATAGAAGCCATTGATGATGCCGCGGTATTAGGTGGCGGGCATTATGTCTTTAATCCCGGTGCGTCGGGTAATGATCTCGTTCAGGCACCGCATCGTTACTTTGATGGCAAAACAAAACCTTTGGCGCTGAAAATCTTTGCATCACCGCAGCTGATGTCTATTTCATGGAATACACATCATCGACGTGAAATCGATATGGTGCATCATGCACCATCAATGATGATGGCACTGACAGAAGCCTGGGTTGAAACAACAAAACAAGGCAGCCTTATCCAGCTGCATGGTTTTACCCCATTGAAACGCAAGACAGCCTCAGGTAAGGCGTCACTCATTATCGTCAGTGAAGGTGTGGATAAACCCAGCAAGAAACATAAGGTGCTGACTGCCTGTTTCAATCGGTTGTGGCCTGCCACTTTATACCCTCTTGAAGTGACTGAGCTTGGAGGAAGAGCCAATGTGATGGCAAGAAAGCTTGCACTAGAGGAAAAGCACACGCTTTTTCATGTTGAATTAAGTACAGATTTTCGCAAAAACCTTCAAAATAATTACAAGGATAATGAGCAGTTCATTCGCTGCATAAATGAAGTGTTAGGGTGAATCTACATTAGCGACTAAGCTGGTCGAGTTCGCTATTGAAAACAGTTTTATTAGAGATACGCTTCAGTAATTATGGTTCATTCTGAAAAAGTGTTTTTAGATCTTGCTCTAAATAAAAAGCTCGAAGGTTATTGGATTATTCCTCTGATGTTAGTCGTACTAATTGAGGCGTGCCGCCTAAGATATAATGTACCACTATTTTGTCATTAGTTTTTCTTCTTAGCTCGCTGAGGACTTTATGCGCATATTTATAGCATGGTTCTTTTGTGAAATGTATTTTAATATGTCGTTCAACTTCATTTAGCGCTGTTTCCATGGGGAGCTTTGATTCAGTTACCG
>CAKMZU010000013.1:18852-21384 GCA_929200485.1 uncultured Gammaproteobacteria bacterium
ATCTATCTTTATGTATTTTCTCACTCTTTTGTTTTTTTGTTTTAAATGGTCCAATTTTGTCAGATTTGTCGGCTTTGTCGGCTTTGTCGGCTTTGTCGGCTTTGTCTAGAAAGACCAAGCTTAGAAATGCTGATATGTATGGCGGATATCCCTGTTCTTTTATTGAGAGAAATGATAGATCTTGAGTTATAGCGGATATTTTTGAATGGGAGGGGGCAGGTTTTCTACTCTCGGTTTCAGCTTTTTTGTTGACGATTTCAAGGTTGCATGATCTTGAATTTATTGGCCTTGTGTTTTTTATATTTCCATCGTTTTCTGCCAATGTGTCAATGGTTTTAAGAAAAAAAACTATAAATAAAATGAAAAAAAATCGCATAAAATAAGCCAAATATAAAGAGGTATTACTTGGTGTACTTTTTTTTATAAAAGTTTAGTGTTTTTGGTGGTTGATTGTTTTGGGATAGGCGCAATAAAAAATATTTCCCTTTTTTTGTTTTGTGATATTTTTTAATCAATGCTTTGCGGATGAGAGTCTTATCATGGAAGAACACCCATTAATTGATGTCAAAACACAAATTCCTTCTGTGATGATTGATTTGCGGTATGCCTGCGAAAATAATTTTATGGGTAAGCGTGTTAATGGATATAAAAAAGCACGGTGCTTTTTATCAGTGCCAGCTGTTGAGGCCTTAGCTAAGGTGCAAGCAACCCTTGAAGTCCAAGGGCAGACAATAAAAATATGGGATTGTTATCGCCCGCAGAGAGCGGTTGATGAGTTTGTGGCCTGGGTAAATTCATCGGATGACTTGGCAGCCAAAGCGATATACTACCCAGAAGTTGAGAAGTCCTCATTGATTCAGGAAGGCTATATTGCTAGTCATTCTGGCCACTCTCGAGGCAGTACGGTGGATATGACTGTCGTCGATAAAGCCACAGGAAAAGAATGGGATATGGGGACTTTTTTTGATTTCTTTGATCCCAAGTCTCATACCCTCAGCCCATTAGTGACAAAGGCTCAGCATGAGAATCGCATGAAGTTAAGAGCCCTCATGGAACAACAGGGCTTTGTCCCTATTTCAACTGAATGGTGGCACTTTACGTTAAAAGATGAACCTTATCCGGATACTTATTTCGATTTTGTTATCAAATAAAATTTACACGATTATTTGGCAGGATGGCTTTATGGGGTATATAACTAACGATAGGTCTATGTTTAGTTTAGTTTAGTTTAGCTAAAGTCTATTGAGAACTGACATGTTGTCGGTTTTCTTCATGCTTTTTTTGTTCAGGCCGACTATAAGCAGCCTGAAGAACGATTGCCATAATATTTGAATCACATATATCATTTGGGATCCTTAATACTTCTTCTAGATTATTCGCAAGGGTTTCAAGAGGTTTAATTGTTTCCAATAATTTTTTGTCACCTACTTTTTCACTTTGGGGGGGGAAATTTTCTAAATTTTCAATTATCCACGATGCAAGCTGAATATGCTCTTTAAGGCTCTCTTCCATCAATTTCACCCATTTATATTTCGGCTCAGTCGTTATTTCTAGTATTTTTTGGGTTGTATCAACTACTCTTTTTGAAGTTTTATAGACATGTTCTTGTTCTGCAGAACGATATGGAGCAGGCGTATAACCCACCGGTAAATCTTTTTTTGATTCTGTGAAGGCATATTTAGGTAGGTGATTTTCATATGTCTCATTTGAATGATTTTTTTTACCAAAACAACAACAAAACAGCTTGGAAGAAACTCCAGAGTAGCTAGCGTTAATTGAAAATATCGCACAAAATATAAGATTGCAAAAGTATCGTATGTACATAATAAAATTATAAAGCCTAATTAGGTTGAAAAAAATTTATGGCTTTCGCTCTATTTTATACCACTTGTGTCTTATAAAGTAGAGCCGAATTCACTTAAAAAGTTCAAGAGAAAAAAATATATAAGAAAAGCTAGCTCAGATGCCAGAGAGGCAATCAGATAGCTGGTTGCTTGATTGATTTCGATAGTGCTTGCCCAAGAATTACCGAGGTTAAACAGTAAGCGACAAACCAATAAAATCCGGCATGCAGTGTGGTTTCAAAAACAATTAAAGCATGGGCATTTTCAGCAGATGCTGCCATTAAAAATGCGATAAGGACACCAATAGCAAAGACATCGGCCATTGACCACTTACTTAAAAATCCATTGAGTTGAACGACTTTTCGACATGGGAAAAATAAAAGACTAATAAGTAGTAAAATTTTACTAACAGGGATAATGGTACTGAACGTGATGATAAGAATGGCCACGACAGGGTAGTCTTGTTCCCATAAAGACTGGCTGGTTTTTAAGATGGATTGGGTCTTGTTCAGCAGTGTGATGTCCTCCTCCATTTCTACACTATCTAAAAAACCATGAGCAATCTGCTGGAGCATGGGCGGCAGATTCTGTTGTTTAATAACATGCTTACTATGAGCAATCAGGCTTTGTTGATTGATTTCAGCTTTGATAGTCATCAAGGGCAAGAGGATGCCGGGTAATAAGAGAC
>CAKMZU010000013.1:21394-22612 GCA_929200485.1 uncultured Gammaproteobacteria bacterium
AATGGATAGAATAATAGCGACTAAGACCCAAGATTTTTTTACAGGGACGGGCTGCTCATTTAAGCTTGTCATTTGCTTCTCTCTTTTCGAGCTGTGATGAAAGGCTGCGAACGGTTGATCGACGGTTAATAGCCTCTACTAAGACTCTGTTAGTCTATTTCTGTTGAATTTTTTTTCAATTCAATCATCTAATTTTTTTAAGTAGAAAATTAACGGTTGCGGTTATCAAGCCGTCTTACTGCTCAATTACTGGATTCTTAGGGTGTCATTATGAAGCACACTACGGTTTTTTCAGGATTTATTGTTGGTATTTTATTGGTGAATGTCCTGCTGGTAGGCTGTTCTCAGAATCCTTACGGTACAGCTTATAGCGCATCTGAAGCGAGAAGGATGCAACAAGTTTCAAAGGGGACGGTGGTTCATCTTGATGCGGTCACCATTGATAGTGATAGTGCGGATACGGTGGGTACAATAGGCGGAGCAGCCGTTGGTGGCATTTTAGGCTCTGCGGTGGGCGCCGGCAAAGGTTCGGATGTTGCAGCAGTTGCTGGTGGGCTTTTGGGTGGTTTTTTGGGGAACAAAGCAGGTGAGGCTGTCGGAAAGAAAGATGGTGTCAATATCTCAATTAAATTGGATACCGGACAAACGGTTGCTATTGTTCAACAGGTTGATCCCAAGCAGATTTTTCATGTGGGTGATCGTGTAAATGTGTATAATCAAGGAGGCACATCTCGTGTGGTTCTAGCGAATTAGAGGGTAGTTACATCAACAAAGAGAAGAATCCAAACAAAAAAAATTCTGTTGATACACAAAAGCGCAGCAAAGAATCGCTTATGTTCTTACACGAAGTCGACGAAAGACGTTATCTTTGACTGTAGTTGATGGGGAGGTGCGCGTTCGTTCGCCTTACCATGTGCCTCAGAGCGAGATTGATGACTGGGTACAATCAAGAGCATCATGGATCGATAAACAAAAAGCATCTATTGAGCAAAAAGCACAAGAGTTACCCTGTATTGAGCACTTGGGCCATTGTTATATTTTTGGCTCAAAAAAAACCATCGTGTTCTCAGAAGGCGAGAAAGAGATTTCTATCGTCGGAGATCAATTGGTCATCGCTTCACCCGCCGGTCAATTTCAAATCGATTTTACATCCTGGTTACAACAAAAAGCCATTTCGTATTTATCTGAGCGAATTAATTATTGGGCGCAGACCATTGG
>CAKMZU010000014.1:0-6367 GCA_929200485.1 uncultured Gammaproteobacteria bacterium
CTCAGGGTGAGCGGGATACTTATGGCTTGCCCCTCTCCCCGTTCATCCTGAGCTCGTCGAAGAATGCAAAATAGGCCATAACAAACATAAACAATGACATCCGAAATCAGTAAAAGCCTCATAAATCAGTAGAATATAATCATTATGATTAAATATTGATCTGATCAATTATTACTAGAACGAATTCACCTAAGTTTTTATTTTGAGAGAATTGTACTGAATCAGATGGGGCTCAGTGATAATGGCAAAATTTGATATCATGACTACGTCGCCTTCCCCCGACCAAATAATGACTTCCACATTGCCCGCAAAAAGTAAAATTCCCGATAGAACCAGTTAATACCAGGATCATTTTTAAGGGTTAGCAAATATTGACGTAACACTAGAAAGGAATTCTTTGATTGAACAATTTTAAATTGATCTTCATATTGAGACAGTATCTCATTGGCAAGACCATATCTATCATTATGTATGATAATAGGTGTTTTTCCACTCTTATACCATTGAGCTACACCGTTATCTGATCCTCTATACTCTACATTACTGCAGAACACTTGCGATTCAGAAAGGCAATTAATCGTATCCTTGAACTGCCAACAAAAAGCTTCATATTGTTTTTTTTTATCTGGCGCAAAGCTTGTAACTAGATGTATATCTGGAAATGTACTGGATTCACTCTTAAGCTCTATAGAATTGGGATCTAATAAATAGTCATTAAGAAAAATTCTACATTCAAACTTCTTCTGCATATTAATTACGAGATCCATCCAGTCTTTTTCTCTCGATTCACTAAAGCTATTATCAACAACTCTTGAAATTTCAATTGAATTTTTATTATACAACTTAGGTTTTGCTTCATTTTCTGAATACATCCTAGATAGAATTCTAACATTTACATTGACTTCTCTAGAGCCTGGATTAACTCTTTCCATATCCTCATTTAATCGCTCACACAAGGTTATGAATGCATCATCAATCTCTTCAGGCGATAACTTTTTTGAAAAATTAACTTCATAGTCACGCATGAGTTCTTCATCTTGTTTTTCAACACCAGAAAAAGAAAACTTAACGATTAGATTAAACACAAAAAAAATAAGAACAATTACACTTTTTATCACTCAAATAAACCTTGCGTACGAGATTGAGTAAACAGGTATATTGAGATAAATAAATCCTATATTCAAACAACTAATAGACTATCTCAACTTCAGGGTTCGGAACTATGACCCTATATTTTTCAGTAAAGTTCAAATACTTTCAGCGTGTTTTTTAAGGGGTTGACCTAAGTAATTATTTTGAGCGAGAGGTTGATATTTAGTAGATTCAGAGAGGTAAAACTGGCAATCGCCGAACCTGACAACGGCGATACCTGTACTTCGCTTCATAACGATTATCAGGTTATGTGGCAAGATAACATCTTGTTGTTAAGACGCGATTATCAAGGTAATTGTTATTCTAAAGCAAGCAAACAGGAACCTAATCAGAGACTTCTTAATTTAAATGGCTATCAGCCCAAAATTTTGTTCCCTTGATCGTTGCTTGTGCTGCCAAGCCACTTTCCGTTAGGGTATAAACACTGACACCGCCTCCATACATTTCAGCTTGTAATGAGCCGCCTTTATCGGATGCTTTAGCCGCCACATCAGCATTACCGGCAATATTCCAGCCATACTGCAAAAACTGATCTAATGCTTTATCTGTGTGGAATACCAAGACCAATCGATAATCTTTTGCACCAAGCCCCAGCCCTAGCCCTGCCTCTGCCATATTCATGAAGGTATCTTTGCCTGACCGATTATCTCTTACCACGCCAAAACCTGTACCCCCGGCTAAAAAGATAATATTAATATTGGCATTGCTAAACACCCCATACCCCTTAGATGCGTTAATCACATCGCGCGCTTCTGGGTTTTTAATCGATACCTCTTTGAGAACCTCTTGGCGCATGGACAGAATCTTCTGCTGTTTTTGCGCTTTTGTTCCGGATCCCATAGATGCACAACCTGCGATTAAAAAAACAAATAAGGACAGGGACAACCACTTCATCATAAGCACCACTCTTCTACAGCAAATAATTTACGAAAAATAAAAAAGGCCAGCCTCTTTTATACGCATGAGTGTACAGGAACGCATTCTAAAGTGCAGCTTCTGCTGATAATACAATTTTTATCGCAAATGCCTTTATTGCAGTTTTCAAATTCTCATTTGAGGCTTGTAGATACGTGAAATACCTCGGAGGCCTTAGTGCTCCAATGCACAGCGTTTGTCTGATTCAACAGTCACCGATTGTTTTGTACTAGGAAAATGTCCGAGAATTGCGTTCGAGCATAAATTTCATGGGAGTGAGATGAATTTTTGGGGACATTCCTGCGAATAGTCTGCCTATTTAAAGACGCACTTAAAAAGAAAGCAGCGAAGAATTTAGCTGCTTATCTGAAATCCAGGCCGAACAGACTGTTCTCGAACGTGTTCCTAATCTAAGGGTAAACCATCTACAAGTATTTCATCAGGTTTATCAACGTTTTGACTCTCAGAGTCTTGCACATTGTGAAATTGATCTGTTGATTTTTGAGGGTCAGAAAAGGATGCCTTTTCGGGTTCTCGTCGTCTTGGCTCTCCTATAAATCTGTAGCTATTATAAAGTTTTTGATTATACAGGGCATTTAAGCCATCACAATATTCCTCTTTAACTTTACTTGAACTATTTATTTTTCTTGTAGAGGATTTATTAAATGAGCGACCCTGCTTGACACACTCAAATGTTATGAACTTATTGTATAGCGCTTTATTAAATACAAACCAAGCAAATAGAGGTTCATTATTAATCACACTTGCATATTTTAATGGCGAATGGTCATTTACTATTTTTATATTATTTTCAGTGAGTTTTAAATTTTTAACTCCCGCTGGCTCTTTAACTATCCCTGGGGCGACCGAAGGTGATCGACATGAATATGATGTAGTACGATCATATATAGGGTAATCTGACCACTTTATTACGCCCTCATCATCAATTTCCCATTCGTCTTTATTTATATCTGTATATCCAATAGTCCACATGTTTGAATATTCTCTTTCACCTAAGACATTCGATGCCGCATGTTCCAATTCACCAAGATCAAGTATTGCTTCATCTTTTGAACCTATAAAGATAGAGCCTTCAAGTTCATCATTAACTACTTGATTTGGGTAAATTTTAACAATCGTTGGCAATATTCCAGTCTTTACTTTAACGGCAATATTTTTCCAACCTTCCACAATAACTGGCTGAATATTTTCATTATCTTGCTTAAGCTCATCCCCCCACTCATAAAAAGAAGAATTTGCGTCTGCAATTCGAGTTCCAAATGTAAAGGTGAGGCCACCTGCAAATAAATCTAGCGATGCATACAATAAAACAGTAAAAATAAATAATTGGAAAGACATATAATCCCTTGATCAAATAAAAAAATATGCAGGTATTCAGATTATACTGCCCCTTCAGCAAGCTCATCTTTTGACTACGAATCAAGCGTTAAGTTCATTTAAGATGATAGATATATTTGACTGAAAAAAATCGATTTTTTGAGAAAAAAACTCTGGGCTTATTAGCACTATAATTAGCACTACCTGCTGACCATTTTTAATACGTCAAATCAGGCTCACTCAATATCGATGCTTTATTTTAAACCTAATTCAGGTGATCACAGACTCCTCTTTGATTCGTTTAAATGATTTAACCGAGAATTGTGCTCAATCACACTCTCATTGACTCAAGGATCATTAATGAATTTACGCCAAATAACACTCACGGAGCTCTCCCTTGATTGATAGATACTACAAATATAGAGAACCTTCAGGCAATAGAACTTTATCTCCACATTAGCCTCAAAACTAATAATGAGCATGTCTCTACAGCCAGATTCAGGATTAACGGGAGAGTTTTACGCAAAGGCTTACGCAACGATTAACATTTAATAGGTTCATTTAATTGCTTTCAACAAAGAATTAAATTGTCTTCAGCAACTTGAATTTTTTTTCAGGATTTTTATGTATTCTTGTCGTTTTTTAACTTTCATCTATCCATTCATTTTTTGTTTTGCTATTAATACATCACAAGCGATGTTGCACCAGAAAAATATGCCGATTGATGCCTATCACTATTTAGCACTGCGTATTTTTTCTGCTCTTGATAACGCACTATATATCCCAAAAGAAACATTAGAAATGTTGGGTTTTAAAACGGCTGCTGAGGTAGATTCATTAAATGAAGAAACACTGTACCAAAAGCTATTAGAACTTCAGAAAGCGTGTGGGATAACATGGACAAACGACACCCTTAAAAAACTTCTTGCCAAGGACAGAATGGGAGGTATATATCAAGATTTTATAAATCATCACAAACAAAACCCTCCACCGAGCGCACCACCTCCAGAGACTAATCACGCTAATCAAGCTGGTGGACCAACAACCCAGGAGGATATAGCCGATAGGATCGTTGAGACTTGGTATTTTATAGGATCAAAACTCAGGGTTAACCCTCATTCACTTGAAACAATTCGACGGGGATACCTTATGGATACAAAAAAAGGAGCGCAGTTTTTTTTGTCTCATCTAATCGATAAAGAGGTTATTGAAAAAAATATATCCCCAGTGAACTTATGGCAAATCCTGTCACCCTATAATGAGCAGGCGATACAATTTAGATCAGAAAACCCAAAAATACCCTTCAGCCCATTTTACCTAGAAAACCCATGGCTTCCATACCTTGAATTTAAAGAAGATACTCACATACAGGAACAGATAAATGAGCGGAAAATACAAGAACGTCCGAGATAGAGAAACTAGAAACCCCAAGCAAGGGACTGAAACACCTCAACATCGACAACAATACCTCCCCGTGAAAACAAGATAAACCTCATAAATCCTGCATAATAGAAATATTTGCTAAATAACACTCGCCTTGTAATCGGTCGTTAAAAATACGTGATAATTCATTAGCATCACCTTCTGGTGAGATGCTTCTTGCAACATTAGATAAAAATCGTTCAGTCCCTGGTTCAGCGCTTAGATGCAGGCCCTTTTCAATCAAGACATATCGCTGCCTCTTGAGACTGCCATTGTAATTCATTGAAGCAGTAAATAGTTCGATCACCCCTTCAGGGTTAGTGTAATAATATTCATCCACTGTGGTTGATCTCAATCCCCCATCACCCTCCCGGTTATGTACAGCTTTATAGACAAGCCTTTGTTTGCCATTGTTCTCCGCACTCTCATTCGCCTTGAATGTCATCTGGGCTCGAGATGCATCCATAACCTCATCTACATCATCGCAAACCGGCTTGAAAGGAATCAGCCCTGAAAGATCATCCGCCAACTTAGGAGGTTTACTCATACCAATGGGCAAATTGCAAACCGAGAAATCTTCTTTGCGCGCTATTGAAACAGCATTTCCCTCTGTGAAAAGCATATTTTCATTGGATTCTTTTTTAAATTTTTTATAATGAGATTTCTGACGAGTCGCCCCAAGATTGACATCAGGATAGTTTGCTCTTATAGACGACAACTCGTTCGGAAAATCCCAGAGAACGCATCCTATTGTCTTTTTAAAAATCGCCGATAATACTATTCCATACCATTGCTGCTTATCCATGACCGGTCCGGCAATTGAGTATACATCTGTGTCTGTGTAATAACGCACATAACGCTCAGCCATGGAAGGACCGCGGGTCAGAGGGAGCGCTTCTGTAATCGTGAATTCTCCGCTTTCAGATTGCGTGATCCCTATACACCCACATTCTTGACAGGAACCTTTTTGTTGAACGAAACGATTCTGTTCAAATTTAAAATACTTTTTTTCAAAAATGGCGTGACAATTTTCTAAAAAAGTCAGTTCTAAAATTACATAAAGAAAAATAAAAACAGAAAAACCCGTTAATTTATTATCAAATACCACTAACATAGAATACATACAATCGATCTTCACAAGAAAACATTAGTTGTAAACATTTAAAATTAGTTCAGCACAATAGCCTTTTTAAATCAGCAACCAAGCGCATAATAGTCTTCGATCAATATATTCCTTTTCAACTATTCTTCCGTGCTTATTGAGTCAAATTTTTTCAGAGCATTGCCTTAAAATAAAGCGCCGATCATTCCATCAAAATCCGCGTAGATGAAGAAAAATTGCTACTGGATATGCAGAAAAACCAAGGTTACGTAAAAATCTCAAGCCACCTTAAAACCATGGCAAATAAAAATCATAAGCCATTGACCGGCTCTTAGATAACCAATACTTGCGGGGATGCTTTGTTTATAGCATGTGAGTAATTACTTAACTTTTTTATAAAAAAAACGTCATTTGCATTTCATCTAATTAGATCAAAAC
>CAKMZU010000014.1:6377-9651 GCA_929200485.1 uncultured Gammaproteobacteria bacterium
CCAGCGTTGTTGTGTATAAACCAGTGATTCTACAAAATAAAATTTAAAAGAAAATGAGAATGAGGATCGAATGCACAACAAATTGCTTACCTGGCCATTAGTTTTTTTATTACTTTTAATGGCTTGTGAGCGTGATTCATTAACTCAAAGACAAGTCAAAGCCATACCCGATAAGATCGAAGATAATCACCTGCTCAACATTGATAAACACATTAGCCTGACACCCAGACCGAAAGAAACATTCCCTTTTCCGATAGAGGTTGGAAAAGTCGGCCCCATCCAAAGTTTATACTCAGGCAAACATCAATATCCCTTTTACTGTATGACCTTAGATGCCGAACTAGGGCAACCTTTAGTGGATAATGACAAAGGCATTGGTGTCCCTGTTTATGATGATGACAATAAACTCATTGGCTATAGCAAAGATTGCCTCTTTAAAACCCGTGTTGATTACTATTACGTTCGTGCATCGGATAACCAGATTATTGACTACGACCCAAAACAGCCTCCGGCTAAAGATTCGATCGCATCTGTGTCGGTAAAGGGTAAAAAAGTCCCTGAGATATATCGGCTTGAACGTGGCAGTATTAATCGCTACATCTATTATATTTTGATGCTTACCGAGGCCAGCAATGCAGGCGACCGACTCAGCGCAAACCTCTGGAACAAAAAAGTCATCTACCAATTTAAAGGTGGAGCCAGTATTGGCTTCAGGCAAGGTGGTGAAAAGCCCAAAAGGCTCATAAAAGCACGCAGAGATGTCGCATCACAAGGGTATGCCGTGCTTGCGTCAAGCGGCAACAAAACCGCCTACGGTTACAATTTGTTGCTTGCAGAAGACACCGCCAGACGCGTTAAAAAACAGTTCACCTCGCTTTATGGCGAACCGCTTTATACATTGGGCATTGGTGGTTCTGGCGGCGCACTGGCACAATACATTATCGCGCAAAACAGTGAAGGGATTTTAGATGGGATCATGCCGCTGTACAGTTACCCCGATATGGTTTCTCAATCCATATACCTATTGGACTGCGACCTTTTACAAAACTATTTTAATCTCAGAGATCACCGTAACGCTCGATGGAAAGACTGGGAACAAAGGCAACTGATCGAAGGGTTAAATGGTATCAATGGCTACGAGTATCCATTTGCATTCATACAACCGATCAACCAACTTATCGCTGGCTCAAAACCGTTCATGCCGAACGGAAGCAGCGAATGTGTACGGTCATGGTTTATTGCCTCGACTTTTTTCTACAACCCCAATCAAGGGTTCATAAAACCTTACTTCGCCAAAGACGTTCAGAAAAAAAATAACTGGACACACTGGGATGATCTGATTCAGATTTATGGTAAAGACGACAAAGGATTTGCCAGAACAACCTGGGGAAATGGGGGCGTTCAATATGGGCTCAAGCCACTTCGCGAAGGTAAATTAACCATTGGCGAATTCTTAAAATTAAATCAATCTATCGGCTCATGGAAAGAACAGGATGAAATGAAACCTGAACGATCGATAAGGATTCCCGGTGTCAAATATCCGCTTTGGTTAAGCTTATGGTCGAGGCATAACATTACCCAATCAAGTCGTAAAACGGCGGATGCCAAAGCCATCGAACGCGGTTATCGTTACGGGCAAATATTTGTAGGTAAAGCAGAGCTACCCATCCTTGAGTTGCGCCATTATCTCGAAGAAAAACTCGACATGCACCATACATCAGCATCAATAGAAGCACGTATGCGAATCGAAAATTTTCAAGGCCATAGCAAAAATCACGTGCTTTGGATCACCCGTAAAAAGCATACACCCATACAAGAAGGCATTGCCTTGCTAGATAAATGGATAATGGCAAGAAAAACGCGTAGCGACAATGACCTGCTAAAAAGCAAACCCAAAGAGTTAATGGATACCTGCTTCAATGCCAAAGGTGAGGTGTTAGCCACAGGTGAAACGGTATGGGATGGACCTTGGAATAATAAGAAAGACGGTGACTGCCTTCAGCACTACCCGATCTACAGCAATTCAAGAATTCAGGCCGGTGGCCCTTGGGCAGGTAGCATTTTCAAGTGCAATCTCATCCCGGTTGCGACAGCTATTGACAATGGCACATACGGCAAGGTAGCCATGCATGAGTATCAAGAAATCTTAACGTCCATATTC
This sequence comes from uncultured Gammaproteobacteria bacterium, assembly GCA_929200485.1. Taxonomy (GTDB): domain Bacteria; phylum Pseudomonadota; class Gammaproteobacteria; order Pseudomonadales; family DT-91; genus CAKMZU01. Next base: position 8,539 of record CAKMZU010000014.1, read on the forward strand.
CCCACTGGGGTATGTGATTATGGGCAAGGCGATAGCGCTAAACCGAATCTCGCGCTAATTCCAAAACTAAAGGCAGGATTAGCCGGTAAAAAAGAAAGCAATATATCGCATGATGAGTAAAGGAATGATCGCTACACCCAATTGGCTAGCATAACGAAAAAGTGGCTAATTTGTGCTCAATTGTAGAATATCTCTCTACCAAGGGGTTCCAGTCATTATGGCTGGAACGCGCTTGTAGCCCTCTAAAATTTGAAGGGAATTTTACTCGATTATTGTTTAATCATATATTGTTTTATTCTGCCTTTGCTCGTAGTAACGGTAAATAAGTAGCGAAAAAAATTGTTCATTGATAACACCAATCCAGACGCAGTTGATTTGCCTTTGATTCTGTATTTTTCGTCTTTCGCAATCTGAGCAATAGATTTTGAATATTTCCCATAGGGCTCAGCAAGGTTGCTGGAATCAATATCAAGTGGGTGCCCTGATTTTCTTCGGCAGTTTTTTATTATCATGAGAAAAACTTTCGGGTCTTCATCATACCAATATTTGGGTACTTTAATAATAGAATCTATAGTGGCCTCTTCTCCATCAACATTCCAATCAGCAGGATATTCAAGTATTGCAGGGGTATGATTTTCAGTCATCTGATGAGCAAATAATGAGTCTGCATCTGGATTCTCAGATGTAGTAAAACTAGAAAACGGGTATTTTTCCCCTCTCTCTAAGGTTGTTTTTATTATAGCCGCTGTCTGTAATTCGATTAACAATTGTTTTATCGTTTTGTATTCTATTGTCGGCTTGCTTTTTTTCGTTGCTACTCCAGAAAATAATCCACCTTCTGAATGTTGGACTGTGGGTAAATGAGACGGCTCTTTTGGCGACCAAACATAAACCTGAGGTTGTATTCTCTCTTCATTTAGATAGCATCGATGGAAGGAGTCTGATAAACCGGAAAGGTCTTGTTCCGCTTCATTGCGCTGAGTGATTGTGGGCAAACCGGTTTTATGATGATATTTTTCTTCGGAGGTTCTTTCATTAAATTTTGCGACTTGCGCATTAAGGAAACCTGTCAATTCTTCTGTAGGGTATGTGTCGTCATTGAAAGTTGTAAAC
>CAKMZU010000014.1:9661-22274 GCA_929200485.1 uncultured Gammaproteobacteria bacterium
ACCACGTACTTTTCTCTGAATTCGGTGCATCATTAACCGCTTTTATTAACCTACCTAAGACGGTATTTTTTATGTGAAAGAGTCCGCTTTGATCTCTGTGCTCTGTCATCCATTCTAATACCACATTATTTTTTTTATCCGGTTGTAGTTTTCCATCCAATCTGTTTTTTAATGCAGTTAATTTTTCTATGGATCTTTTAGAATCTTCGTTTAAATTTACGCCATGCAAAAATAGAACGTCACTATCTTGAAATGTCAATTTAGCTAGTTTTAATGTATCGAGTGAAATTGAATCAATGTAATTTGAAAGACTATCCGATGTCGTCTTTATTTCTTCCATTTCTTTTTTAGTTAAAATCTCAAAATTATTATTCCATTTTAAATGGGTGTAACCTCCATTACTTATAGCAGAGCACTTAGCTTCTTCACTTTTAATTACGCCAGTAAAAGGTTGGTCGATTTGCGCGCCCTCGATTAATTCTTTCATAGCATTTGCTGCCGGTTTATAAAACTCTGGGAAATCCGCATTAAAAAATACGCTTTTCAAATCACCATTATCATTTACGGTAACAAGATCTCCGTATGAATTAAAAAAATCTTTACATTCCGCACAGTTAAACATCCTTTTTAAATTTTTTGTTTTTATTTTTTCAAAATATTTATATGGATGACCATATTGATGCATGTGATCCCGATTAGTAGCGAAGTTTGCATTAAAGGTTTTCCACAATTCATTTTTTTTTACATTGGTTTTATAAACAACCCTGCCTTTAAAACCATTTTCACTTGTATACATCGATTGATAAAGTGGATTAAAAAATTCGTTTCGACGCTTAGCCTCCTCCGGATTAATACGTTTTTCAGCTATTTCTGAATTTCCATGATTTTTTTTCTGGGTAGCGCAACTTGTTGCACCCTTTGTTTGCGGTGGATTAACTGCATCATTATATTTCGGTGGATTAACTGCACTACAAAAATAACAAATTGTTTGAAAACATAATACGAATAAAAATTTTTTAATAACAAGCATCGTTTTAAACCATCTAAATAGTTTACTCTGATTGATTGATTGAAAAGAAGTTTCAAAAATCAGCATAACGATAAAGAATACTCATCAATTGAGTCGACAATTGATCCCTACCTGTTATTAGAATCATTCGTTACTGATAACCTACGCGCTCGGCCTTAACTCTAATTAACACTCTATTGCCAGCCCCGGGTGAAATGTCTTGTTACGATAAATAACAGACGGGTTTGATATGTTTTAAAACGCAAAACACCCTACTGGTATAGCTCCCCCACTCGTACCAGACAGACAATACCCGTTGCGACAGCCACTGATAATGGGCAAGTTGATAATGCCAAACCGAATCGCGCACTGATTCCAAAACTAAAGGCAGGGTTGGCAAGTAAAAAAGAAGGCAATGTATCGCATGATGAGTAAAGGAATGATCACTACACTCAATTGGCTAGCATAAAGAAAAAGTGGCTAACGCTGGCTTTTGCGTTCAATTGTGGAATACCTTTCCGCCAGGGCATTCCAGTCGTTATGGCTGGAAAGCGCTTGTAGCCCCACAAGCTTTATCTGGAAATGGACGTCTGATTCAAGAACAACCGATTCTTTTAGCTTAAGCGACTTACCCAGTTCAAATAGCCAATACCATTCATCAGGATCGGATAGTTTTCCCGACCCTGATTGCTTGCGGGTTATATCAGCCCGTCGAACCTGTTTGGCATGAAGGATTGGATAAACAAAACGGATTTCTCTTTTGTCACTCGTTACATCCAAAGCGACAGCCAGATATTTCGCTTCCTTAACGATATGATGCTCAATACACTGCCGTTCAAAAGCGAGCTGCTTTGTGTGATAAAAAGTGGCATCACCTGATTCGAAATTCTTAATATATGCTGTATCACGCGATGGCCCCAACTGATTGGCGGCAATCACAAGGTCATCAAATCGGGTGACTTTTGTGCCTTGATAATGGATTCTTGGTGCTTCTTCAACAAAATATTTATCGGCTGAGCCTCCAGACCTTAAGCTTAATTTTTCAGCAAGAAATCGGGTCAACCAAATACTGCCGCTATGATCGTTAGCAGGTAACAAACTGAAAGCGCCAATATCAACTTCATCCACGGCATCAGCGTAAGGGTTTGTCTCTGTTGCCTGATCAAAAAATCCGGGATACAGGGCGTAAGCACCGAACACTGGCCGTGTTTTCAAGCTTTGGTTGTTTTCTGACCGTTCTTGATGAATCAATGCATCACGGTATCGATGCATTTGATTGATCGCATCTTCGGGCACATAGTCAGACCCTTCCGTATCATTGATATCGTCATCGAAAGGGGTTTTGATACGATACTTGGCATCAAATAACCAAACGATTTTCTCACCGTCAGGGAAGGTTGCTTTAAGAAAAATATCCGGGCGTTGGGTAGTGAGCCATGTTTTTATCGTTGCTCCCTTCGGGCCAAATGAAGGCTCATGTGCAAGGCGCAAGGTAACTCCGTCTACTCGTGTGAAGTTAAATGCACCTTTCTCACCCTCTTCCCGTGAAATATTGATACCGTCATTGATCATCGGTATGCGTTTGTTCATTACCTCTTCAAAACCCAACTCAAGAAGAATTCTACGCACCTCAAGAAAACACCAGACCTCATAGAGCTCCGCAACACTGCGTAAAGAAAAATAGCTGTCTCCTTCCAGCAAATCGAGATACCACTTTAGTTGTTGCCATGCTTTATAGACTTTGGCATAGCCCGGCTTTTGTTGAAGGACCAATGACTCACGGTGCAACCCTGAAAATGAGCCGACCTCACGAAATAAAGGCTGCCTATGAAAGTGCTGCATCGTCTTTTGCCATTGCGAAAGTCGATTAAAAAAGCTCGTGGATAGCCGTTGTTTATCCGAATTTGATGGCATGTTTTCAGCGGCATGATGAATCTTGGACAGCTTCGCAATCGATGCCGAAATTACCGATTTAATGAACCTGTTTTCAGGCGTGTCTACACTTAAATACTTTTTTTCAATGGTGAAACGTTTTTCAAGCTGTTTATCGGCTTTAGCTCTTGCAACTTTTTGTTCAAGTTTTTGGCTTAGCCTGCCCTTGATCCGAGGCATCTTGACGCTTCGATCAGCCGACATAAGCCGACTATGTGGCGCATTAATGATGTGCTTTAAACCATTCAGCATGTTATCGACCAGTGATTCAAATTGAGCAAGCCATAACAAGAGAAATTGCGGATGTGGTTTTTTGACGGCCTTCATCTGTTGCTGGGTTTTTTCTGCTAAAGAAAAACGCCATAGCGGGAATTGATCATCAATGGCCGCATTGATCACTTGAAGATCTGAAACCATATCCATTTTGATGGGTAGCACTTCAAAGGAAAATGCTTGCCTGAATGTTTTCAGGTTAACCTGATAAACCAGTTCAAATCTGAACCAACCAATCGCATTGCCGGTATTAATGGTCGCTCGCAATGAATGGCTTCTAACACTGTAATGAAAAGCTTCTTCGATAGCGCGAAGGCGGTGCTCTATAAAAGGTGGCGTTAGAGTAAAAGCTTCTTTTAATGAATCACTAAAAACAAATTCAATATCATATTGCTTGTTTTCAAAGAAAACCGGCTGCCCGATATCACGCTCACTAACATACTTACCATCAATACAAAGAGCTGGTGACAGTTTAATACAAGACGATGGGGCATCCTTACCTCTCGCCTGAAGGGTTTTCACCAACCGATTCCGACTGCGACTAACATCTTTAGACCAGATAACAAAATCATAATCATCTGTCTGAATGGCGACCAGCTCAGGCATGGATATACTCTTTTATTACGGCCAATAACTGGTAAAAGTGTTAGTATCGAGACGATCTCTCATCCACCGGATCTTTTGCTTTGATCGACAAGGTATATCATTGATCTCAGCACCATCAAATTGTTCACTGAAAAAATCCAGTCGGGTTTTATCATCACCCCAAATATCAGGAAATTGTTCACTGAGAACATCTTGCAGCTTATCCAGTAAATTAGCCGAATGCTCTTCAGTGATAATCGTCAGCTTGTCTTCGTCGCCATCAATTCTTGGTAATACTTTGGTCATCAAAAAATCATCCCATACGGCTTGCAATCCTGCATCGTCCTTGGGAGAAAAACTACTCACATGTAGCAACAATTCATTCAGTGCGCGGTATGCCAGCTCAAAAGGCGTATTTTTCAGTACGGCATTGACGGCCGTCAAAAAGGCAATGGATTTTTCTCCATCGTTATCAGCAGGGCTGTTCATTACATCGAGGTTTATTTGTGACAGCATGCTATAAGTGAAAGTTTTTGGCTTGTTTTGCTTTTCGAAGAATTTGCTGTAGTCATTGGGAAAGAACTCACCGAAATCAATCGTCAATGCCCGATCAATCACCTTGCGTGAAAATCCGTGCGTGGTTTCATCCATATTGACAGTACCCGCCACAATCAAGTTGGGAGGTAAAGGAATCCCGTGCGCTAAAAAATATTGCCAGAGCCCTTCATCATTATTCATTTTTAAATCTGAACGCACATCTGTATTTTTAGCGGTCAACACCGATTTATCCAACAGTGGCTCGCAGGTATAAATACCATTTTCAAATCTTCTGCTTTCCAGCACGGAAAGGTAATCAGCGAAATACTGTTCCACTGGCGCAAGGTTCATTTCATCAAGGCATAACCAATAAGGAGGGGAAGACAGATCGAGCTCACCTAGTTCATTTTTATCTGCATTAGGGGCAATGACTCGCCATGCCTCAATAATAAAGTTAAGCACCTTTGTTGATACATATTCTGGCTTCTCACCAATTCTTGAAATATAGCCAAGTAAGTCAGACGGTTCATGCCAATCAGGCCTAACGGGGACGAGACAATAATTATCTTTACCTACTTGATGTGCTTCAGCCTGCTTACGAACAAAGCGCGTTTTGCCAGTACCAGAGATGCCAGCGAGTAAAATGAAGGGTTTGGGTAGATCTATCATTTCAGTTACAGCACTAATCATTTCGTTCGTCCGCTGCTTTTCTTCAATGTCAGCAACATCGGGAGGGAGACGTTTATATAATTGCATCAAATCCAGAAGGTCTTTTTTTAATTCGTCGTCAGATGGTAATTTTCCTGATTCATAAAATTTTGCCCCTGCAGTTGCCCATTCATAAGACTTCGACCGAGGTGATTTTCCTCGTAAATCAATAAGATCTTGTCCCCATTGAGATAATTCAGGAAGTATTTTCCGTATTTTTTCTGCAATAATTCCAGCCTCACTCTTAGCGTCTTTATATCGTGGAAACCTCTCTTTTAATTTAGTTGTTCCAAACTCTAACGATAAATATAATCCCGATCCGTCTGATCTAAATAAATAGACAGGATAAACACCTTCTTGGGGACTTTTTGTAATATCAGATGCTAAGATTGAAGCCCATGGTGTATCTGCCCACCTACTTTGACCTGCACTTCCTTTGACTTGATAGATACCATCAATATCAGCTAAAACTTTCTCGATACTCTCTTTTAAATCATCACGAATTAGCTTGGCTATATGATGATCTGTAAAAGATTCGCTTTGAGCTTTTACCCAACCATCAAGGATTTTTTGGAATAAATTTTTCAGGTATCACCCCCTCGCCTATCACCCGCAATCAAGAACGATTAATAAGGTCAATAATTAGTGGCGAAATAGTACATTCCTGAATAATGTCATACAAGTCATTTAGAACACTATACTATCGTTAGAACCAAGGCGAACAACAGAAGATTTTTATCTATTTGGCCAGAATAAATAGATAAGTCATAAAGGCAGTCATATTTATTAACGGGTGCTTCTGGCATGGGCATGATTGTCATCTCTTTAAATGGCCATCAACCCGACCCGAGTTTTGGAAAAACAAAATAGAAGGCAACAAAGCGAGGGATGCAAAAGTACGCAAGCTACTTTCGAATCGAGGCTGGAAAGTTCTTACCGTTTGGGAATGCGCTGCAAAAGGGAAAAGCCGTTTAGATTTTGATGGGCTTATTGATACGATCGAATTCTGGTTGCACCATTCAAGCCACGACAAAGACATTCGCTGACAGGTCTTATAATCCCTTTCATCTGACTGGCTTAATCAATCCCTACATCAAGAAACGGCTCTCATCTTAGCCTTGATCCCGGGTTGCTTGGTGCAGCTTCCGTTTACAGAAAAATCAACATGTGAAAAACACCCTTCGACGAGCTCAGGGTGAGCGGTGGTGTTTGTTTGCAGCCTATATCCGTTCATCCAGAGCCCGTCGAAGGATGCAAATGAGGCGAACATAAACACCAATACTTTCTCAACAGACGTCTACCCCCTTATGAAATTAAGTTTTTGGCTTCTATGGTTAAATAGTCAACTGGTTAATTTTCACCAAGCAACCCTGCATCCTCCAACATCACTCTCACTTCCTGTTGCCGAGGCTCACTCGTCACAGTCAACGTTAAGGGATATTTTTTACTCCCGGCTTTATTATTTGCCTTTGCCTCGCAACCATACTCAACATGATTGATACGGGCATCTTGCCGGCTCTTGAAAAAGAATGAGTCTGATATATCACAGCCCACATTGTATAAAATAAGACAAACTGCCATTGCTGACTTCATCGACCGCAGTCGTGTGTTAGCCATCCCTGATCGTATTTTCTACTGGCCTCAATTAAGGCAGGTACATGATGAGAGCGTGATATTTTATCGAGGAGGATCAGAGCTTCTTCGCACGCGGTGAACGTTTTTAACCTCACATCCATAAACTGGCAAATGCCTTAAGCAGTGCCCGATAATAATACCAGTACCGATGTAACTGGGTAATGCCAGGATCTTTTGTGATGGTTAACGTATAACGACGTTTGTACTCAAGATGATGGGTTGAAGATAAAATATCAAAATGATTTTCATCTTTAGTCAATATTTCACTGAAAAAACCACTGGTATCGTTATGGAGAAGAACAGGCGTTCTATCATTGTCATAATATTCTCTATAGTTATCAGTTGCACCTTCATACTTGATATGATCGCAGACAACAGGAGGTTTCAGATAAGCGTTAAGCAAATCCTTTAAGAAACTGATAGACTCTTCATTGTCTGGCTGTATACCTTGTTCTAACTCGGTGACTAAAACTATAGGCGGCAAGTCACTGGATTGATTCTTAAGTTTTACAAGATTAGGTTTTGGATATTCATCAAAATGATAATCCAAACGATTCCTTAGATTGCTAATGAAGCCACTCCATTTTTTTTCTCTTAACTCGTTACCATCATTATTTTTACAAAGAAATCTTGAAATTCGGACAGCATTCTCGTCATACAATTCAGTTTTTTTGTCTAGAGGATCACTATACATACTATATAATGAAAAAGCGTTCACCTGCTTACCCTGCTTACTCTGTAAACTTACATCAACGGTTTCCATGTGTTCATATAAGCTCTGACAAAAGTTTAAAAATTCTTTTGCAACGCTAGCATTATTGTTGAGTACTTCATTGGTTAAAGACACACGAAATTCTGACGTTTTTTCTTTTTCATCTTGATTTTCAACACCTGCAGAAGCAAGGCCAAATCGAAAAACAACTGTAAAAAACATCACAAAATATATATATTTTTTCATACAAAAAAACCTTGCGGTGATATTTGAACAGTGAACATGCATGAAACTTAATATTCGACAAAACTTTGCTTGAAAATCCCAGAGACTATCTCAGTGTCATCATTCGTAAGTAGACTTTATGTTTCCAAGTAAAGTTCAAAGTTATTCAGCGTGTTCAGGGCAAGGGGATTGCCTGCTGTATTCGTGAGGGGCGGGTATTATATTACTTAAATCCGGTGGGTATTTAGCGCCTAGTTATTCACCCTAAGCGCATCTATCGCTTCTTTCACTTGATGATCACTTTCATCAAGTGAAAAACTCTTGTTTTTTATCTCCTTTATAGACTTTCGATTACTCAGGTCGAATATTGGAAAGTGGATTGATTTAGGTATATATCGATCAACACATGAATTTTTTTTATCGTAGAAAGCACAAAAATCATAAGTCGGTTCTTCACAACTATTTTTGTATGGCTCGATAATTTTATTTAGAATATTCCGTTTTTTAATTACGTGCGTCAATATTGACCCTGACGATTTCATTTTTTCCCATACAAAATCTCTTAGGAAAACCTCATCATCACCATATTCTAATCGATAAGGAAAATACTCCATCTTGTTTTTCAAATCCTTAATCAGCGGCGACCCTACATGCACCCCTCCCCATAGACCAGCCGTTAATGGTGATATACACATTGGGGCAATATTCATCCTGTGGAAGCTGAGATTACTGGATAGCCAATCACCCAATGCAAAAACATCTAAAGCCGTCAACAACCAGTCTACATCTCTAACGAGATACCGTATCCGTTGATTTTTTGGCATCTCCTCTGCTGCAATCATAAATCGCCAAAATGTCGCATCTAATCCAACGCGTTTTTTATCATTATCGACATAAGCGATTTCTACCCCTTGATCTATTAGCTGATTAATAAAAACTTGATCGGTTGCTCCCTGAATCTCGCCTAGCTCACCATTTTCTGGATTCCTCTTTGCAACATACACCCTTATTGTAAATGAGCCATATCCAAAGTTATCTTCTTGAATATTATTGACTTCCTGTATTTTTTTTATACTCTCTATAAATTCTAACAAACCATCAAGATAGATTTTTTTATTTCCAAAAAGTGAAAAAGCAATAACCCTGGCTTCGTTTTTCGATTTCCAGAATTTCTTTTGCGTTGAAATCGGCCGACCAGCGGTAATCGCTTTATTGTAACCATTTGGCTTATATACATATTTCCATACATCAACTTTGGGACAGTCTGGCTTACAATCCGAGCTATTTCTGTTAGCACGAATATTACTGTGCCGATATGCTGATTTAAACCGGTTAAAAAGGGTATGAGGGATAGGTAAATTAGCAATCAGAGGAAGCAACTTATTCGTTTTTTCTTTTGTATTTTCAGCATACACCGGGAATACAAAAAAACAAAAAAACATGATTCGAAGATAGAGCAAAGTGAAGAAACCCAGCAACGTTTTATGATTATCTTTTTATTAATATCAAGGTTAAAAAGACTACTATTTTATTAGTCTAGCGTGCGAAACGAATGGGCGTGATTAATAATAGGTAATGATCAACCGGGGGGCGAATAAAAAAATTATCCTCTTCAAAAAATTAGAGAGTTATTAAGGGCACCTCTAATAAATTGCGCTTGCAAAGATAGACAATCTCTTACAATAGAACTTTCCCCACGAATCACTCTCAAATACTAATGAAGTGTAGGCTTCAAGCACTAAATGCGAAATTAGCTTACCGACATTTTTTATTTGAATAGTCGTTGACCATCTTGATAGATTAGAAGGTTTATTTAATCACTTTCAACCATGCGGCTATTACCGTTTAATTTTTAAGTTATATTATGATTTTGTTTCGTTTTTTTAATTGGATATTTTTTTTTATATTTTTTTGTACTGTTAACTCAACTCAAGCAATGTGGGAACAGGATAATACAAAAAAAGATCCCTATCGCTATTTAGCACAGCGCATTATTTTTTTTACTAATGACGGGATATCACCCCCATACCACACATTGACGACACTGGGTTTTGAAACAACATCTCAAGTTAAATCACTTGATGAAGAAGTACTTTACCAGGCGATATTAGAATTTCATGACGCATGCGATTTAGAAACGTCAAAAACGCTTCTTCAAGAGGCTCTTATCAACGACAAGAAAGCAGGGTTATATGATGAGTTTATAAGCTATCAAGTACCGGCGAGCGGCATAGCATACCCCAAACCCAGCGCTCCGCCTCCAGAGCCCGATCACGCTAATCCATCAAATGAACCAATCACGATAGAATCTATTGCGAGTAAGATTTTTTGGTGCTGGCATTTCATAGGCACAAAGTTGAATGTAGACCCTACTCCTCTTGAACAAACTCGAAGAAGCAATTTAATGGATACGGAAAAAGCCGCCAGCTGTCTTTTATCCAACGTAGCTGATACAAAAGGTATTGATCCAGAGGAGTTATGGGAACTCCTGTTACCGCATTACAACTCGGCAAAACAACTGGCATCAGAAAACAAGACGTCCGAACTTTACAGCCCCTATTGACTTGGTGCCCCCCTACCCAAAGTATGAGCCAAGCAAAACAGAGCGTCAGAAAATTAAGCAGCTAAAATATCAACTGCCTCTCAGCGGTTACAAACCAGAAAAGGCAGAATTATTTCGTAAATATCACCCGCGATGGCTGGGGATGCCCCTCGAATAAAACTCCCACTAAATGTTTTAAAGGGAGCTTCACTTTGATGATTAACAACAGGAGCTTAATTTAGACACCCGCGAGTGATCGTATCACCAGCCGTAATAAGAGCGCTGATTATAGCAAGTGACACTTTGCAGATTCAGTGGTGCAGCATTAGTCACTAAATTGGACCAAACCTCTCTGGTAGAAGCTTTGGCGTCGTCAATCCGCACAGCATTCACCTGGTACTTATCGTTAAAATAAGCCGCATAAGCATCGTAGTAAAAGGCACGCTGTACAGGCCCATGATGATAAGCCGCTGCTTTATTACACTCCAGGCCACCGTTGACAATATTAGTCACCGTGCCAATTCGATACGCATACACAGCCTGATCGATGGTATCACCACTAGCAGCCGGTATTTCAGCGCTATTTAGGCTATTGCTTTGTGGCAAACCTTGTTGTTGTGTCGTTTGGGAAATATTACTTACGTTACCGTACATCACATCATGCGACGAAGGCTTTGCACCTTGGGCTGTCATCCAAAACCAGATACCTGACATAATCGATAATGCACCATGATCGGCAACAAGGTTAGGAAAACGTAATAGTTTATCACGACTATCGATCACATCCTTAAACAACCCGTTATCGTAGAGCCAATAGGAGAAGGCACCGTAATTGTAATTCCACGATAGCTGAATAATACCTCGCCCATAATACGAGCGACCGGGTGCTGGCGGATAAAGAGTTGAGCCAGCATCAACATAATTGATGGCAGCACTTTTACCTGTTGCCGGGTCTGTCGAGTAGCCCACTTCTTCCACCCAATATAACCCACCTTTCCAGGCCCAGATAGTCTCTCCTCCAATCGTATACTTTACAATCCATGGCGCATTTGCCGTACTCCAGGAACCTGAGGTTTCACGTGAGGACTTCGCCCAAAAAACGATAAATTCTTGTGCTTGCTGCTTGAGAGTCCCTTCGTTAAGAAATTGTTTATAGCCATTGAGTGCTGCCCACTGGTTATATTCCAGGACTGCCTTGATAAAAGCCGCTAAGGTAAAGATATCACCACTGCCATCATTGCGAATGCCGCCTCCACAGTCTACCGTCTGACCATCAACACAAGGCGCTTTAATGACAAATTTGCCCGATCGTAATGGAAACAGCCAATCCCAATCCTGATCAGTCAGCAGTCTAAGGAACGCATAGCCTTCATCGGGCAGATCCGTTCGTGCATCAGTGGTCACAGGTACAGTAGGTTCTGAGGTATCCCCCTCGTCCGAGCCCGCGTTTGTTTCTGTACCTTCATCTGTACCTTCATCTGTACCTGCTGAGGAATCCGTATCAGTACCATTGTTTTCCAATCCACTGCAATCGATGATCAACATCCAAGGCGTGGTCCATGCCTGCGCAGGTGGCGTAAGCGGTGGTTCTTCTTGATTCCACCACTTGGCACGATAAACATTGCCCTGATGGTGCGTCACTAAATTGCCTTCGACATAAGTCCCTTGTGCACTCCAGGCGAGAATATTATCTGTATTACAGGCGTTTTCTTCAGCGTCTTGTTCAGTGGTTGTATCAGTTGAGGTTTCAGTCGAGGTTTCAGTCGAGGTTTCAGTTGAGGTGTCGGTCGATGCATCCGTCTCCGCTTCTTCTACTGCGCTGTTGTCAGATTCAAGGTTTTCATCCGACTCATCACCGTCGGTTGTTTCATTCGTTTGGCTTTGATTATCACCATTAAGTGCTGGCAGCGTTGCCTTCTGATCAGAAGGACAAACCACTAAATCCCAGACATTTTCGTCGTCTTGCGGGCTCGATGTCGTCCACCATTTCGCCTGATAACAGTTACTCTCAAACTGAATCTTCACGCCGCCAGTATAGGTGCCATCCTTATGATACAGGGGTAATTCAACCTCACCTCTGATCGATGCATGCAGTGGATTCTCATCAACAAGCAGCGTGGAACCGGCTTGTTTCCATGGGCCATTATTCGGATAAAACTTAGGTGTAGATTGACCTGTTGTGTACCATTTGTTCTCAAAATGGCCAACACGATACTGAGCTGTATTGGCATCTATTTCAATATAACGAACTAACGTTCCTGATTCACTGTATGTTTTGTTTGCATCAAACAAGCTGCCACCGGCTTTTGTTTGCAAACTGAGCATAATGACAAAGCCTGTCATCACAGACGTAAGCAGATTGAGCATAATAACCTCTCCTCTCCAATTATTAACTGGCCATACTAGTACTTCGTTTCACAGCATTTGTCTGGTTCAGCAGTCACAGATTTTTCTG
>CAKMZU010000015.1 GCA_929200485.1 uncultured Gammaproteobacteria bacterium
CCATCCATTAAAGCATAAAAAGTGTTAGTATCAGACTCCTTTTGTCTGGTAAATTTGACCAGCGATTGAGATAAAGCAAGCCCGTCCAGTTGTACATCCGTACCCGAGCAAAGCCAATAGATGTGATGTAATAGTTGTTGATATAGAACATAATCGGCTTTTTTTTCAGCATATACATTAGCAGTTAGACACACTAAAATTAAACCCAGTATACAAATAGCTTTGGCCTTAACCATACACACCCCAAATCATATTTCAAAATAAAATCTTTAGTTTTAAATTCAGACTACAGATTATATGACAAATTTATAATGTTTTAGTTTGATTTGATAAATCATAAATGGTTATAAAACCGTACAATGCAGTTAACGCACGTGTCACGTGGGAGGAGCGCAGCGACGTTCCTATGGATACGCTTGTTAACTGCTAAGTAATTAATGGCTCTGTATCTTCACTACTTATAATATCTGTTTCTTCTACGGCTGAAAGCTCTATTGGCTCACAAAAAGGAGCACAACATTCAGTTGCATATCGTTTTATAGCCTCATTAAAAGGCATTATGTGATATTTTTTTACATGATTATAATTTAATCCATTTTTATCAGAAGATTTTCTTAATGCCGCCAAGAGAATCTGAACTCTCTCTATTTCCTCACTTGCTTCGCCATTATTAATACTTTTTTTTCCATTTAACGTCCTTGATTTCATCAAGCATAAATAGGTATTTTCCTTTATTTTTCTGTTTTTCCCTTTAGGCGTTCTCAAGACATCACGTGCATTAGGATTCTCAACACCTGCGGCTAAGAAATATAGTTTTGAAACGATTACATCAGCTAATGCTCCATTCACACATTTATCATCATCTCTTCCACACCAGCAAACTTGTACCACTAAGACTAAAAGGATCAGAAAGCATCTCATGAAAATTCTTAGGTTTAGACATATAAGTATAAAGACAATTATCTAAGTCAGATGTTCACTAAATTAATTCGGTTGTCGGTATTAAATGCAGCTAACAGGTTTTCTTTGGAAACCTTCCTTGTAATACCGCCACACAACAATGATCTTTTCTGACAAAAGGTAATTTAAAACAGGTGATCTAAAACGTCACCTTACCACCCCTCATATATTTCTTCACATTCGCAATCACTTCATAAGTTGTTGGTTTACAAACGCTGTGTCTGCAAGCAGTTGTTATCCAAAGTCGGCTGCCCTTTTTCACCAGGTTCTTTAACAACTCTGTAACTCAAATCGGTATAGTTTATGTGAGTATTGTACGAATATGTTTCAATCAGTTGGTCATTTGCTATGCGAATTTTATATGCAGAATTCTTGTTTATATAGTATGCGACCCTATCCCAATAAAGCTTACACTACTTCTCACCCTGACACACCAAGGGCGCGTTATATTGTGTAGGCATTTCTGGTGTTAAAACCTGTTCAGGTGTTTTCTGATTCATTGAAGCGCAGGAAATTAAGAAAATGGATAGCAACATTAAAATGATGGCTTTGATAGACAATGTTCTTTGTCAGTTGTTATTAGCTTCAGGTAATAATCTTACAAAAAAATAGGGGGCAAACCAAAGGGTGTCATTTTGCCCTTCTATTTGCCCCCTTTCGGAATTCTTAACTTCTTGATTCTCTCTGAAACTTTATATTTAAGGATCTACAGCGATTTTAGATATGGCGGTGAGGGAGGGATTCGAACCCTCGAACGGTTGCCCGTTACACACTTTCCAGGCGTGCTCCTTCGACCACTCGGACACCTCACCAAAGGCTGCGTAATTTATAGAAAACTCACCCGTTTGGCAAGCTTTATCCTTGATTATCTTAAAAAAATTACTGATTAAAGGTTAATAGTTGACCACTAAACGGACAGGGAAAAGCAAGCTTTTGACACACTAAAAAAGGCTGACTTGGCTGTATACCTGTTGCTAAAAATTTTTCGATAATCGAAGGGATCTGATCCAGACTCAAACTAAAGCTCTGCTGCGCACAATCGCCATTTTGCCTGAATAGATCTTCTAATAAGCACTCAACATTAGCCTTTTCATCCGATGATAAATTTAATGAAAACTCGCCTTTTATCGATTGATCAAAAAGCATTGATTCAAATCTATCTGCCGTGGTTGGGTGAAAGGCAAACAGGGTAAAGCCTGCGACATAAGGCTCATCAGAGATAATAGAATAAATTTCTCTATCGTCAGGCAAGTCTCGCTCAATCGCCCGGCTAATATGCAAATGATCACAATGGGGTGATTCGTCAACAGCAAAACGGTCACTTTTATAGTACAGCGCATAGCGCCCTTCATCATGAATGAGATCAAGTGTTGCTTTGGGGATTTTCAGCAGCTGCTCATCATAAAACAGATGCACTTCATCATCTAACTTTAGGTTTTGATTGAATTGATAAACCCGAACCAACTCCGAATCTTTGTGTTTTACCCAAAGCCCACCAATGCTGATAACTTTTTTTAATTTGGATTTAGAGAGAGACGTCTCTTCTGATAAGAAATCTACCAGACTAATCCCTGCCCTGTCGGAATGAAAAGAATAATGCTCAGCCATGTTTTTCCCAGACTCTCTTCAAGGCAAACACTTATTTTATTGTGCTTTTGTAGAAGAAAAAGTGTGAAGGCCGCACTCTAGATGATCCGCAACTTTGGTAGGATCAAAATAATGTGCACAATTCGGTAGGTTATGTGCTTCAAGGTAGGCTTCAAGATCTGCTTCTGTTCGGTGAAACAAAGGCGCAACTTTGATAATCCCTCGATCATCAACAGTAACAATATCGAGATTTCGTCGATGTTCCGTTTCTTCCTTGCGGATACCACTGATCCAAACCTCAGGCTGTAATTCATCAAGCGCTCGATCAAAAGGTTCCAACTTCACCTGACGCACAAACTCATCAAACAGTGGTTCGCCAAACGCCGGGACGCCACCCATAATCGCATTGCGGCGCTCTGAAGACATTTCCGGGTTATATACCTTTAAATTCAGCTTTAATTGCTGGGTTAATTGATCTGCAATCACATAAGCATAACGAACGTTATAACCACTATCAACCCAAACAACAGGCACATCTACCCCACCCTCAGCGGAGGCTAACGCATGCAATGAAACCGCAGAGTAAAAACCAAAACTGGTAGTCAATATGGTGTTTTTATTAAGCGATAAAGCCCAAGCGATGATCTCGTCAGGCGAGCTATCGGCCAAGGTCTTATTTATAGCATCCAGATTTAAATCACTGATGGACATGAGACTCCTGCAGGACGTGTACTTTAATTTCCGGCCGTGCATTATACGCAAGACCCACTGTAAGTAACAGCCATTAGAAGATGAATTTAGTCTTATGCGGATACTAAAGATAGCTCGAAAGTTTAAAAAACTGTTAAATGTCTTCCCTATAAGTGCCGATCAGTGGATTGTTTAAGGCCGAATGGATAGGTAAACTCATAAATCCTTAAAATAAAAACACGCAACAATAACAAAGGATACCTGATGCGATTTTCTTATCACGCCTGTATGTGCCCACCTGATCAATATCAGGAACTCGCACAAACCGCTGAAAAACTGGGTTTTGATGGATTCACACTACCCGATAGTATTTGCTACCCGGAAATTGCCGACACCAAATACCCTTATAATGCCGATGGTAGTCGACAGTTTTTAGAAGGAACGCCATTTGTTGAGCCATTTGTTGCTATTCCTTATTTGGCGGCAACCACCGACAACATTCGCTTCACCACAAGCGTTGTTAAATTGCCGATTAGAAACCCTGTTATTTTAGCAAAACAATTAACCTCGATGAATCATTTGATTGGCGATCGTTTTGCCTTCGGTGTGGGTATCAGCCCATGGAAAGAGGATTTTGACATCTGCGGCGTACCTTGGGAGAAACGCGGTAAACGTATGGATGAAATGATCGATATTTTGCGAGGATTCCACAGCGGCGAATATTTTTCATACGACGGCGAATTTTTTAACATCCCGGCTTGCAAGATGAACCCTGTGCCAACTAAAACCACGCCTATCTTGATTGGCGGCCATGCTGATCTTGCGTTAAAACGCGCAGCTAAAATTGGCGATGGCTGGATTCACGCCGGTGGCGACAGCGATACCCTTAAAGGTTACATCGATAAAATCAATCAATACCGTGAAGAGTTCGGCACCAGCGATAAGCCCTTTGAAATCCAGGCAATCACCGCAGATAGCTTCTCTGTTGATGGTATTAAACGCCTCGAAGACATTGGTGTGACTGAATGTATTGTTGGCTTCCGTGATGCCTATAAAGGCGAGCAGGATACCACGGATGCACAGGCCAAAATTGACCTGATGATGTGGTATAAAGAAAACATCATGGATAAGTGCTAAAGCTTAAAGCAGCCCCGCAAGAGGGAATTCTTGAATTCCCTCGTTTTGGTCTTCTTGCTGCTTTTGATCATCGTCAATGCTTTTCTCTTGCATTCTCTCTTCATCACTTCCTTGACCGAAGGTTTGATCATAATCTTGACCGTAGACTAGACGCTCACCAACATTGACCTCGCTTGAAAACAGGCTCTTTTCTTTATATTCAGGACGCAAAGCCTGTGATGACAAGTTCATCAAATCGGTAGCAAAATAAAAGAAATCATTGAGCATATAAGGCTTGGCACGATTGGCTTCAAGCTGCCTCACTTTAGATCGAAAATGCGCTTTATAGTCGTCGGACAGCCAAACAATAAAGGGAATATCAAAGCTGGCTTTCGTTAACGTATCCGGCCCATGCCCTTTAAAATCCATAGTATCAAAGACTTCTTCGCCATGATCGGCCATATAATTTAAACCTGAAATGGTGTTATCGGATACAGATTTTAGCTTTTGAATGATCTCGTTAATAACAGTGTCATTATAAAGAATGCTGTTGTCATAGGTGTCAATGTAAAACTTTTCCTTTGCGCTTGGATCATCGGTATAAGCAAAATAAGGGGGTTTGGAAAATTTATTAAAGGATTCAGGGTACCGTTTAATATATTTTAAATGGCTACCCATCAGATGAATAAATATCGCCTTTTTGTCAGCATTATCTGCCAGGGCTTTTTCATATTCGGGGATGACTAAGCCATCAAACCGCCCGACTTCTCGTCCATGATAGACATTACTGATAAAGGTTGTGACATCCGCCTGCTCGCCTATCGCTGAGTAAGTTCCCCGCAAAGGCTGCTGATTACTCAGCCAAAAGGTTTTAAACCCGGCAATATTGGCAGCATCAACAATACTCAGTGCCTTATTATAATCTGGCGTTTTTCCCGGGGAAGCCAGCGTTAAGGTATATCGAAGAGAAGGTTGGGTTTGCACAAAATTACTGATCACATTATCAAATAGCAATAAATCGTCTCGACTCCCAAGATTAGGTGATGTATTTCGCTGATAACCATAGAGGCTCATGTGATTTCTTGCTGTAGCTTCTCCAATGATGATGACATAGGTTTGTTTGCTATCAAGGTGATTTGTAAACAAATCTGGCGAAGACTTGGCAAGTGCTGCACGATCATTGATTTCATCAGCCAACGACTTGTTCCCTTTCAAATAGGCAGGGTAAGCACCAACAATACCGGGCAGGAGTTTAGTGAAACGTTGTTTAACCACTAAGCCTTGAAAAATAAAACCGCACAGAACAATAAAAAAGAATAACGCTACGGCCTGATAACGTTTTTTATAATGCAGGCCATGACACCTCAATCTTAGTAACAGAAAAATACTTAGGCATAAATAGGTCAAGGTTACAAAGAGTGAGAAGGGATCAAAATAGCTCGCTAAATACTCTAAGGCTTCTTGCGTGTTCGTTTGCTCCATCGCTTCAACGGATGAAGACGTAAACACCCCTTTAAAAATCATGGCATATTGAATGTCGATGCATGACGTTAAAACAAAAAACAGGGACAATAGAACAATAAAAGGCTTGAAACGAAAGATATAACAATAAGCAATCGAAATCACAGCCCAGCCGAGGTGAATATGGAATTCTCGGTCCGTCCATTCGGCATAAAAAACACCTATCAAAAAAGGGACGGCATAAATAAAACTGAACACGAGAAACGGGCTGGAAAATCTTGTCATTGTCATATTCTTTTAATCATTAAAAGAAGAAAAAACATGCGCTTGCATCTAATACACCGCATTAGTCAAATTCCTCTAAGGAAATCGCCGATAGGTTTAACCAATGTATTGACATCATGTATCAATGCACTGTGGCCAAGTGAACTCTCAAGCACCAGATGTTGTGACGAAATACCCTGAGCCGTAAATGAAGTAACGATTTTCTCCATGGCTTTTGGGGGGTAACGCCAATCTTCTTCATAACTGATACCTAATGTGCGTTTAAGGTGCTTTGATAGATTCTCAGGCCAATGTAAGGAAATACCAAAACCGGACATAGCTTTCATTAACACCATCAAGGAGTGAGGGTCTGCTGATGGGTGTTCTTTGTTTTTAATGCCATCAAGAAAGTGCTCAACGGGATGTTCAGCCACAAAAATATCATCGATTGCTGGAAAAGCTGAATCTTTTGACTTCTGAAAAGCGGCTTCCAGATAATCCGGTGTCAGCCATATCATGGAGCCAACCATATTGGCAAAGGCTAAAGATGAGTTAGACTCATGTTGTTGTGACCAATGAACATGATTCAATAGGCATTGTTTTAAAATATACCAGCTGGCGATGGTATGAACAGAGACTTGATGACTGGTTGAAATCACTATGGCCTGATGACACAGAGCAGGATAACACCTGAGCCATTCAAGGGTCTTAAAGCCCCCCATGCAACCACCAATGACACAATGCCATGTTGGAATGCCAAGTTTTTCCATCAGTGCTTTCTCAGCACGCACCATATCGCTTATTTCTATTCTTGGAAATTCAACGCCATGTATTTTATTGTTGAACAGGTCAATGGATTTAGGGCTGGTCGAGCCACCATTACCACCGAGCGCATTGATGCAAATGACAAAATATTTGTGGGTATCAATGGGTTTTCCATCACCAATCAAATTATCCCACCAGCCAGATTTTTTATCAGATTGCGAATATTTCCCTGCAGCGTGTTGATCTGAGGTTAACGTATGAGAGACCAAAATGGCATTGGTTTTGTTGTTATTGAGTTTGCCATAAGTTTCAAAAACTAAATGCACAGAAGCAAGGAGTCGCCCTGAATCTAATCGAAACCTTCCTATGCTTTGTATTTGTTTAGTCACCAACATAAAAAACACAACATCATTAATGGCAATGAGTATTCAATTTTTCGACCCAAAGATCAGCGTGATCAACACCCACAATGACCTTGGTAAATGGGCAATCAGGATTTGGTTGTATTGAAATCAATAGCTGCTGCGGGTCATTATTCCACGCCCAAAACTCATCCCCTTCACCGCCTTTAAATTCACCCAAGGATTTATGACCAAAGCGCGACCCACGAATTTTTATGCCTTTTGATGGGCTAGATTGATAACATGACTCAACCTTGGTTATCGATGAGATGGGCACAGCAATCTTCTTTCGCATGGCATATAGTCGATCAAAACCCGTCAATGCGATTGTCAATTGTTCATCTTTGATATCAACTTTTATCATCCGTTAACCTTTATTGTTCAGCCAAGAGTCCTTTTTTAAATAGACCGTCTAAAATCCATACGGTTTTTAATACGGGTATGCCCTGATTTACTGTCATCTTAATCAGGTCTTTTAATGACACATCTTTATTAACGATAAGTTCTGCCAAAGCCTGTGCAGGCTTGCCATGATGCACATGATAAATGCGGGTTGGATTATTGCTTGACGCAAGGGAAAAACCGGATGCGGTTAACTGATAAACCAAATCCGCTCGAAACTTGATTTGAGTTTGAGCCGATAAAGATTGACTCATTCTTTTTTGAGTTATCTTGTCTATTTTTTGTTTGAAATCTTCAATGCCTTCAAAGGTGACTGAATCGAATATTTTAAACCCATCGGGGTATTCGGCAGAAGCAACTCTTGGCGCAATTAGCTGGATCTGTTTGGTAACCAGATTAATTAAAAAACCAGAAACACAGGCAATGGTGGTATGTTCTTCTGACAATAACTTTTGTGCTTTTTCTGGTAGTTTTCTGGCATACCCTGCTTTAGCTTTAGAAACCACTTTTTGAGCTTGCTTATGCTGCATCACCAACTCAACATTGAGTAATTCCAACGGTGTAAATTCCGCGTGCACAGCCGCTAACTCCTTGGCTGTTAAAATAGAAAATCGATGAATAGTCGGCAGCTCGGCACCCAGGTTTAATAAACGTCTGGTCCACTGAACCGATCGCATAGGCTTAGCCAAGGTACTTTGAGGCACAATATTGGTGACACCAATAAAATCTTGAATAAAATGCGTATAATCCGGGTTGTCCGTTGGGTCCGTTGCCCAGTAACAAAAGCCGCTTTGTAATGAGTGAATACCAAACGTCTGCTTTAAATAATCCAGTATATCTTGCCAAAGCCGCAGGTTTTCGACGGTATAAGCAAAATAACCTGTAAATGAATCTGCTGATAAGCCACAAAACCAACAATTAACTGAGCAACCCTTGCTTAACTCAAAAGCAAAACTTGGGTGAGTAATGGCTGTGGCACTGGATTGAAGTATGTCATCACACAGGGTCATTTGACGCATCCGCCAGGCATGAAACTCAGGATGACTCTCCCTGCATTGATTCTCATCACGACAGGCTTGACGCCAGGAAAACAAAAAGGCTCGATAATCTAGCCACAATACATAGTCAGGGTGCTGATCAAGTCCGTCAGCTAACCCTTCAATCAGGTCAGATTCGCCAAACCGTAGCTTAAGCCAAGGGATTACAGATCTAAAATCAACAGCAAGACCATATTGACGTAAAACCGCCGGAAAGTTGCCCTGCTCCAGTCTGATTTGCTGTCGGAAGACCTGATTACCACAATATAATTCAACGGCTCTTTTGTATTCAGCCAGTGTGTTCTTTTGGGCGTGCGTTAAACGATTAAGATAATCTCCATAAAGAGTAGATAATTTTGTTTTTTTCGTTTTCATGTTTAAACAGCTAGATCATACAAAGCAAGCGTTGGTTCTGAATTAACCTTCTGGAGATTAATTAACTGCATTACTTGAAGGTTCGCCAGCTTCAGCGCCTCTAAAAAGGTTTGCTGACTCACCAGAAATTGACTGGATAAATCATGAGAGAGGTTCAAGGTGGTTAAAAGCGATTGCGCTTTAGCTGATATGTCAGACGGCTTAAAGCCCCCACCCAAACCATTGTGCGCCTCAATAACCAAATAACCAAAGGGGGCAATAAAGGGCCGCCAACTGACCAAATGCTCGAATAAACTGTGCCTTAACGTGGCTACTGATTGCAGGTGACCATACCTGTCCAGGCTGACAGAAAAACTATTATTCACATTATTCAAATCAGCGACTGAAATCCCTTCGCAGGTATTATCTCTATCATGGATGACTGACTTTGACATATGTAAGGCTGATTTTGGGCTAAAACCCAAACCCTGAAGATGCTTCCATAACAGCTTTGGATGATCGATAGAACCCTGCACAACATGCGTTGGCGTATCTATTGCCTCTAACGTGTTGCTTGCCACCGACAATGCGGATTCACTGATATCAACGGCGATTAATGTTAGGGGGTATACTGCTAAATAGCTGCCTCTAGAGGTATGATCCCGAATAAATTCATAGGTTTTTTTTAACATTGAACCGTTGCCACAACCGATATCAACAAGCACGGATGGCTGTCGCCAAACGAATGGATAATCAAATCGTTCTTTAATTTGTTTAAAAAAAGCCTGTGCTATTACACCATCAAAAACATCTGCACTGGTATTAATGTCTTGTAGTCGATCAAGGTGATCGTCACCAAACAGGTGATCCTCGGGCTTTATATGATTGCTTAATCTGTCATAAATACATTGATAACTCTTGAAATAAGTCGCTGTATGAGAAAATAACGGCGCAAACAAATTATCGCACTCTTCTGAGGCTTCTACCTGTTGCCCATCATCGATTTTAGAACCCTCATATTTTTCATAAATCTTGGAAAAAAGCCAACTGGGCAGTCCCTGTACGCTATCCAGATTAACACTTTGAGAGGATGTATAGTCGCCATCACCGCAAAGCGCTGCCTCTATACCTGAAAGCATGCCTGTGTATTGAGAACGTTGTAATAATTTCTTTAATCCAAGCGGACTTAGCGTCAAGCGTTGCCAATGACTCTCAGGGGTGAAAAATCCATTAATCCAGAGACATTTGATAAGCAGCGTGAGAAATTCAACATTCACCTTTGTATCATTCGCTAATCGATCAAAACCCAAGCTTTTTGACGATAACAATGTCTGGGTTATCCCAGCCCTATCCAGTGCATCAAGTACCGCACCTAACTCCAGGCGGTGCTTTAATGATAAATATTTATCTATCGTTTGTTGGTTTTGCAAAGATAGGTCAGCAGATGCTGATTTTCTAGTATTTAGCGTCATGATTCATATAAGCCTGTAAAATGTTAAAACCTGCTAAAAATGAGAGCATCGACAGTATTTGACCATGATGACAAGCTAAACGAACGCGTTGTATATTCTGCTTTTCAACATATTCATCGACGTTGTTCAAAGGCAAGTCAACGATATGCTGGTTATATTTAATCAAATACGGATCATGGAGGCTTTGGTCAATCTGCTGCGCTTTAAATAACGTGACTTTTGTTCTTGTAAGCTTTCGCGAGGGGGATTCGGTTTCGAGTTGTATTTCCCCATCAAGATTATGTATTAATGCCTTATAAAATTCGGGATCAATATTTAACGTATCAAGAGAGTGTTGATACAATTTTTTGTACTGTTCCTCATCTATTTTTTTTCGCATCTCCTGCAAAGAACAATCCATTACATAGGTATCAAAGAGCGCAACCTTAATCTTTTGCAGGCCTAAAACTTCCAGTTGCGCAGCCATTTCAAGCGCAATCAACCCTCCTAACGACCAACCACAAAGTGTGATTTCGTTATTTAATGGATAGCCGCTACTGACTATTTGATTCAAATAATTATTGGAAAGGTTTGATAGCCCATTAATTTTATTTCGATTAAAAAGATTATGGTTTTCAATCCCAATGATTTGGTAGTCTCTGGATAATGCATTCGCTATGGGCTGGTAAATAGACACTCCCCCCTTACCTGGGTGGACAAAATACCACTGCGGCAAATGATTATTCTTTGATTGTACTTTTGACAGCGGTTTAATATCGGTAGACGAAGAAAATTGGCTTAGAAATAAAGCAAATTGTCTGATCGTTTGATGCTGATACAAATCTGCTACGGTAAAGGAGTGATTAAAGCTATCATTAATTGTTGCAATCAGACTGATGGCTTTTATCGAATCAATACCTGCCATAGTTAAGTCATCATTGACACTTAATTCTGGATTAGCTGCTATTTGCTGCCAAAGCACACCTAGTTTTTTCTCGAAGACAAATAATTCATGTGATGCTTCTGGCTTATTGATCAAGACACATGGTTTTGTATTCACTTGATATTTGAGGCTTGCATCCAACCAAAGTGGCATTGATGATTTATCGCAGTGAATCATCTGATGGATCCAACGCTCAAGGCTATGACAAAAGATCTCCAGTTGTTGAGCCTGCATAAAATCTGGTTTCGCTTCTATGCGTAATCGAGTCTCGCTTGAGGTTATTTCCAGCAGGGCAAAAAAATCATAATGGTGGCTGACAGAAAATCGGTGATCTAAAGGCATAGCCCTGATCTGACCGAATTGGAATTCTGAGCTTTTGATGAGGGTATTCGCCATGCCAAACTGTACACAGTGGCTCCATGGGTTGAATTGATCAATCTGCTGTGAAGCAAATCTAAGATACGACTTCGCTCCTTTTCGCTGTTGATTCAGAGACTTGATCAATTCAGAAAAATTGTCCTTGTTCGGTAAATGAACAAACAAAGGCACCACATTAATAAAACAACCGATCGTGTGTAAAAACTGCTGTGGTCGAATATCCACAGGGGTTTGTATAATACAGCTTTGCGTTTGCGTGTATTGCGCGAGCAACACACCGATTGCCGCACTAAAAAAACCAAACCCAGTCGTATGATACGTTTTATAAATTGGCGTCAGGACACGAGTATCAAACACACAGTCTTTAGCGCGATGACTTTCATCTTGAGCAGTACTGATCTGGTAGGTGCCTGCGTCTTGATTTTTTAATTGGCTGAACGCATCACACCAATACTGCCGTGATGAGGATTCCTGTTGTTTTCGTAAATGTTCGCAGAGCGCTATCGCATCGAAATAGGCCTGTTGGTGGGCTGCGACCTCCGGTGCAACTTGCTCTGCATAAAGCATTGCCAATTCATCAATCAAAATACTGGCACTTCTGGCATCACAACAAATATGATGGGCTGAAAAAACAAAATGCCATTCACCTTGCCCCTTAAAGAGGTAGAAACGGATGAAGGGCTGGTTTTCGCAATCAAAGGGTTGATGTCTGATGGATTCAATTTCGCTCGAGGCTTGACCACAATCGCCAGTATTTATAAAGAAATAATCGGATATTGAAAATGCTCTATAAACAAATTGCTCGGTCGTTGGATCAACAACCGAGAGGCTTAATGGATAGCGATTGACAAATGCATAAATGGCCTGTTTTAAAGATCCTATATTGGGTTTAGAAGATAAACGATAGGCCAAAAGATGGCTGTGCTCAGCACTGTAAGGCCGACTTTTCCAAGCCAGATAAAATACTTTCTGAATGGGTTCAATCGTAAAAGGTTTAAACATGTATGTAACAAACCAACGGGTGTTCGTCTTTAGATTATAAAAAACGAATTCAGTTCGTTAGTTACGACTAATGTTGAATAAATTGATGGTAAAAAAATCCATTTTTTTGTCGAAGTTGTTGATATGTCCCGGACTCAACAAACCGACCGTTTTCTAAACAATAAATACAATCAACGGATTCTAAATACGCTCCATCCGATGACGTAAAAATTCCTGTTGATGGAATATCCATTAATTTTTGCATCACTTTATTAGCCGTCACTGGATCTAAGCCGCTGGTTATTTCATCGGCGAATATGATGCGTGGTTGCCTAATAATCGCGCGTGCAATGAGTAATCGCTTTCTCTCGCCATCAGAAAAAATAGCCACATTATCGGAGACGATACTATTGAGCTTCATCGGTAAGGCTTTGATGGTAGTGTCACATTCAGCAACAGCTAACGCAGCCCAAATTTCCTCATCTGCGTATCCGCAGCCCAAAGTGATATTATCTCTGAGGCTGCCATTAAAGAGTTTTTCATCACTGGATAAAAAACCCACTTGGGATTGAAAATGCACTATATCCATTTTGGATAAACTCCATCCATCAATGGTAATACTGCCTGACACATCCGGCAACAAACTGAGCAATAACTTAATGATGGTGGTTTTTCCCGCGCCCGAATGCCCAACAATGGCAATTTTTTGCCCTTGTGCCATCGAAAAATTAACATCGCTAATGACCCGACCCTGTCCATCAGGATACCTATAATACAGATGCTCAATAGCGATATCGCCATAAATAGGCATCATAAGCCCTGACGAAGGCACCTTAATCGGATAATCTAACATCGTCTGTATTTTTCGGTACCGGATCAACAACACAAAACATTGCCCAAGTGACTGCAGAAGGCTTAAAACATGGGCATGAAACATAGCGGATAAACTTAAAAAGCTCACGGTTAAACCTAAATTAATTTGATCACCTGGCCCTAAATAAATAAGTAAAAAAGTCACGATCAGTGAAAAACCATGTAAAAAATAGCTCAGCAACGTTCGATACACATCATAGCGATAACTTTGATAATCTGAGGCAATGGTTTGTTCTACACCCTGCTGACAGAGATCAGAAAGTGGTGTTGTTTTATTTAAAATAAGTGCATTTTCGAAGTGATTAACGGCATCAAAACACTGATTCAGGCTGTTAGATTGCTGATAAACACTTAGCATTAAAGGTTTTGCTTTTCGCCACAGGATAGCGAACATAACCAAAGCCACAAAAACCGCTAATAGCAATTGCGCGAAAGCAAGCTTCCAGAATAGAATAAAAAGCAAACCGAGACTCAGAAAAAAAAAGAGTAAACCGCTACCAAATGCCATCAATAATTGAATCGATTGACTCACTAATTGCGCTAATAAATTTACCCCTTGCTGAATTTCCCCAGCCCCTTTAGGATCATTTTTATCCATCGCAAACAATAAAAAGCGACTAAACACCCCACTCACAATGGCAAGTCGCTTAACCGCCTGCATTCTTATCATTAAGACACTACGTAACAGGTGTGCACTAAAAGCACTAAAAGCACAAACCAGTAATAAAAACGTAAAACCTAAAATACTCCGGCTATCAGCAACACCAATGACGTGATTAATCAGGTAACCCATAATCAACGCTGGCAACATCATCATAACGCCCACAACCAAAGTCAGAAGACCATAGAGCAGCAGTGGTATCGCATTCCCCCCAAAGGTTGCCCACACCAGTAACTCACTCAATTGCAGTGAGCTTTGTTGGTAGGATGGGAGTATTTCAAAGCAGTTCGATGAATTCATTGCATTTTGAACGTCATTCAACTCACAACCATCAGATTTAGGTGCAATGAACTCCCCTTTATTTGCCGAATATATCAAAGGCTTCCCTCGGTCTGATGGGATAAACAAATAGAACTCTTTTGATAATTGTGTGATAAATAAAAATGGCGTAGCCAAATCACAGGTATTCACCGACTCGATTTTCCTTTGAACAAGCCGTAAAGGGTATTGATGTGCAATAGCCATGAGCTTTTCATTTAATGGAAGATTGTTTGCTCCGTCATTAATCGTTTGCGAAGGAAGAGGCAACCCGTAAAACCTGCAGGCTAAATCTAAACACCGTAATTCGGGTTTACTTGCTTTCGTTCTGTATTTCCATTGCCAAAAGCTAAAAAGCTGATTAGCTGTGCGCATCGTTTTCATGCATTACCTGAAATAAACGCATTAAATGCGTTATCCTTAAGACTTTCTTCAAAAGGTGCACAGATAATTTGGCGGTTGTGTATCCATAGTATTCGATCAAAATGTTTTAAATGCTGCATGTTATGCGTAATCATGAGAAGTGTTTGTGGCAGAGTTTGCAAACGTTCAATTAAATCCAGTGCCATTTGCGTATCCAGCTGATCATCAGGTTCATCCAGTAATAAGAGCTTTGGCCTCTGAGCAAGGTGAAAAGCGATTTTTTGCATAGTATCACTGCCAAATACACCCAAATCTCTCGCATTAAAAAGCGATTTCACCGCTAAAATATTTGGTGCTTTTAAATCAAGATCACTGATATCGACCTGTAAAAGCCTCTTAATTGACGGTGTTATTATCGGCTTGTGCAACTTTGGTATAAAAGCAATTAACTGGCTCCTCTCTTTTTCCGACAGGCCCTCCAAGGGGTGATCCATCAATGATATTTTACCCGCCAAGGCAGGCATTAATCCTCGAATGGTATTCAACAAAGTTGATTTTCCAGCACCACTTTTGCCAACAATAGCAATCTTCTCACCTGGTAAAATGCGTAATTCCTGGATGTCTACCAATGATGCAAGATCACTATCATAGCCAATACGTAACCCGTCAATGGTCAAAGATACCGCGCTTTCTGTGCTCTTGATAGATTGACTAACTGCCTTGGCATGTTGTCGATCAGGCTCAGCTAACACGGATTGTAATCGATCGACATTGACTCGAATAGAAACCAGCAAGGCAAAAAGTCTGGACACAGCTGAGATCGGCCCATGCAATAGGCCAGCTAATAAAACAAACCCAAGTAATGCGCCTAAGCTCAGCTGTTGATCAATCACTTGAAAACTACCGACACTAATGAGTAACAAGGCATTAATCGCCAAAAAACCTTGTGTTATGCTTTGAATGATTTGATTAATCAACGCCAGCTGTTGTTGTGTTTGCTGTGTCCCTGTAAATGCTTGATACCAAAACCTGAAAAATGCGGATTCACGACCGGATCTCTGAATGCTTGGCAACATGTCTATGATATTCATCGTCACCGCATAATACGTTGCTTGCTGCCCCCTGAAAACCGTATGCAACATCAATAAATGATCTCTAAAACCGTAAGAAACCAAAAAAGTTAAACAAAACGTCAATAGTACAATAAAGGTTAACAGCGAACTGAAACTTAACATTACCAGAATAAAAATCACGCACTGTATAATCGCTAAAAAGCTCATTAACAAACGGCTTGACAGTTGAAATGCCAGCTCAGTATTTGAGTTGATGATGTTCACCAGATCACCTGCCGGTTTGGTAGAAAAAAAATGCAAAGGCAAGCTGAATAAATGACGAAGAAAATGGCTATTGATGTCAATATTTAATCGCACCTGTAATTTTTTCATCATAAAGTGCTGACAGGCTTGAATACTGAGTTGTAGAACCAGAAAAATACCGATAAAACTTAACAGTGGAATCAACATATCATTCTGGTGTCTGATCAGATAAAAATCGACAAAAACATGTGTGTAATTCGCTGAGACTACCGCTGGAATGATGGATAAAAAGAATAAACAGCTTATATAACAATAAACCGACTTATTCTTAAGTAAAGGCTGTTTAAATACCCGCCAAATGAACGGTTTTGATCTTGATGTTGTTAATTGATCCGTTGCTTCAAGCAACAACCCCACACAGGAAAAGTGTTTGAGGAATTCCTCCTCAGAATAAACCACTCGACCAAGCATTGGGTCATTGAGATAAATTTTATTCCCATTAAACGCCTCAAACAGCATAAAGTGCTGATGATCCATTAAAATAATCACAGGTCTTTTATTATCAATGTGCACTTGTTTGAGTCGCTCAAGTGTATAGATTTTTTTCTGCCCAATTAAGCCGTACTGCGCCGCTACGGATGCAATCTTATCAAGCGATACCCCTTTTATCCCTGAATGAAATTGTTGTTTCAAATCGAAGTAATCGACTGGCGCTTGATAAAATTCAAGCAGAATACTTAAGCAAGTAACGCCGCAATCAGCGGCATTATATTGAATTTGAACCGGTGTCTTCAGGCGTCTTTGACTAAAAAACGCTAGGCATCCCATCGTGATACCCTACGCAGTACAGGCAAAATAAAGCTCATCGGCGAGCGATGCTCGATTAACACTTTAATATGGCATAGCGTACCTACGGGTATCGCATAGGGCGGCGGTGATCCCCTGCCATGCGCATTCCAGACATATTTTGATGCATCTTGTGGATCAGTCATGAGTTTGACGTTAGCCATCAACATAGGCTTATTATCATTGGATACAAACTGCGTTAACGCCTCATTACTGACGATGGCGTTAATGGATTCGATTGACTGAGGAAACCGATCAATGGTTTCAATAGTGGCACTTATCGATCCATACTGATATTCGCTTAAAAAAGAAGGAATGACATACGCTATCATTCCAGGCTTGATCAAACGGCTGTATGTCAACGGGTTAAAAAATGCGATAAAATGATTAGCCGATAGATTCCCTTTAGTAACAGTAAATCCTTTCTGACCAGAAGTTATATATTGACCCGGTGCGATATTCACACTGAGAATAACGCCTGATTCAGGGCTTTTTATAAATTTATGCTCTTGGTATTGACGTTCAGCGATAGATAGTTGCGCTTTTTGATTCTCAATATTTTCTTTCAAGTCGGCGAGTGATTTTTCAATGGCCAGGATAGCCGCATATTTGTTGATATCTGACTGCGTCTGATTGGAGAAAAATTCCTTGAGTTTTAGTGATAAATTAGACGTTTCATGTTTAATTTTTTCTAATTCAAACGCAGAGATATACCCTAGTTTCATCAATCTTTGTTCATTTTTCATCAGATTTTCAAAATACTGGGTATAAAGCCTATAACTCTTTTCATAATCCGCTAACAACCGAGTTTTCTCAGTATGAAGTTTGCTGGCGAGACTCACCTGAGTATCCGATAACGCTTTGATTTTCTTATAATGCCATTGCGTGACTTGAATCAATGCCTTGTGCGCGTCAATAGCGACTCTCGCTTCACTTTGATCCAATATGGCCAATACTTGTCCTTTATTGATCGGTTGGCCTTGACCAATACTGACGGATTCAACAATACCCGCTCCTTTGCTGCTAATCGCAAAGACACCTTGGGTATCGGGCAAAATAATTCCCTCGCCATTGGCAACAATGCCAACTTTACCAAAAATCAACCAAAGAAGAATCAGAAAGGTTATCAATCCAATGATGGCTAAAAAAAACCAGTGTCGGTAGGTCACAAGGGCGAGTGGTTTATCGGATAAAAAACCCTGTAAGCCTTTTTTATTCATCCAAAAACAAACCAGCCTGATAAAGCTTTTGCAGTATTTGTACCACCTGAAATAATTCAGCTCCTTCACTGACAATTTTTTTTAATAATTGCTGATAGGTATGCTGATTTTTAGAATTCTTATACAAGTATTCGCCCGTTAAGGCACTGCATTTATAGGCAGTCACATCAAAGCTTCTTGTAGGTGTTGTTAATTGAAACCCATTGGGTAACGATTGATAGCTCACTTTGTGGTGAAATCGAACAACTTGAGTGGCCGGTATGGCGCTGGGCATATGGCTCTCTACCATTTGCGACATTAATGCCCCTGCACTTTGTGCCGTAGAAAATGCGCCTTCAGCATGAACGCGATAGCCCAGTGGATATTTGTCACTCACAGGCCTTGGGGAGACGAGCTTAATGCATCGATTAACCATATTGATTAAAAAACCGCTAACGCAGGCTATAGTGGTATGATCAATATTAAGATTCAGTTTTGTGTGCATCTTTTCCTGTGATTGCCCTCTTGCAACCAGCCGCTCAATTTTTTCTTTGGCATGGCCTGAGGGAGATTTCGAACCCGCAGATGCCAACGATTGTTTATGTTGCATCACAAGCTCCGTACCCAACAGCTCAAGCGGACTGAACGACTGATGCACTGCTCTTAATTGATCCAGCGTGGTAATTGAAAATCGGTTAAAAACACAAGGGTGTTGATCATAAAGTGATAATATTCTCTGGGTTAAATCAATGTTTTTTAAAGGCCTGGCTGTGGTAGTTTGCGGTACAAAATTCGTTTGTTTGTAAAAATCCAGAATAAAGCGATCATAATCCGGGTTATCGCTCGGATCGGTCGCCCAATAGCAGAATGCTGTTTTAAGTGGATTGATACCAAACAGCGCCGTTATCTGTTTTAGCAACGATTGCCACAGGTGTCTGTTATCCTCAGTGTAGGCAAAAAATCCTTTAAATTGCTCTGCACCAATACCACAAAACCAACAGCCAACAGTGCAACCTTCAGAGAGTTCAAACGCAAAACTTGGATGGGTTATACCTACACCACTCGCTGCCAGTGTATCATCACAACGACCAACTTGCCGTGCGCGCCAGGCTCGGAAAAGTGGGTTTGTGGACTGGACATACTGATCATATTTCAATCCATCTCTGTGTGCTCTTATAGTGTGTAAATGCTTGTCCCAAACGATGGTTAACGGTGAATGTTCCGCCTCCTTTTTTGAATATCGGTCGGTGAGGTAGCCATTGTGCCAAAAAGAACGTAGATGATTAATATTGAGAGGTAGCCGGTAGGCTTTAGCAACGTTATTCGGGTTTTTGTGATTGATTTGCAACTGTATCCTAAAATCTGGATCGCCAACCAACAACTCAGCAAAACGCTTAATATTGGCAAGTAAGCGCTTATCCTCATTAGTGAGCGAATCCATATAGGCTTTATGCTGATATTCAAGCGGGAGATTTTGAAAATCGATGCTTTTTGAATTCGACAACATAAAGGGCAGCTCGTCTAATTAATGTTGCGGTTCTGCGCTAAATTGCATGGCATCTAGAGATACATAAAGACTTAATGCTTTGAACTAAGGGCATTACTTTTATACTAAGAAACTGATCAATTCAGAAAGAAATCAAAGCCATTTTTAAACATCTTCAGTACCTCAGGTCGCAAACAACACGGCCTCTGCAGCGACAAAGACACTCGTCTCGGCTACTGCTGACTGGGTTGTTTCTGCTTCAACCGCCTCAGTGGTCGCTGCCTCAACACTTTGAACACTATTCGTTTCAGCCACGCCACTACTCGCTGCAACAGCTTCCGAAATATCATCGGTTAACTGTTCTTGAACACCGGATGATTGCAAGTAAGTTTTAGCGTCCTCCTCGGAAAACTGATAACCTTTTGAATTAGCAAACTCCACTAATTCTGTGAGCCCAATGGTTTGGGTTTGAAGGGATTCGATTAATTGAGGGTTATCCATGACCTCGGCGATAAAAGCTTCGATTTCTTTAGACATAGCAGAATCTCACACGCACTTAAACGAATTGTATTCATTTATAGCCCCATTGCAAAGGTTAATTTTCAATCAATTTACGGAAAAAAACCTGTGTTTTAAATTAAATCTATATGACACAGCCTTCATGGTTTTAAAAGATGTCTTGATTGAGATGATGCTTTTCAGAGAATAAAGCTAAGTAAACTGTATTTATTAGCCGTTGCTTGGTTTTAGGAGGCTGCCTCATCTCAGATAGCCTCCTAACCTATAGGGCAAGTATAGGGAGAATTTTATGTATCATCTCCCTTCTGCCAAGATTTATCCTGATACCGCTTCATCTACCGTTAAAAGCGGCATTCCTTCAGAATTAGCGCCATTATCTTCTAGGCATTTTGAGGTATTCAAATCGGTTGCTTTTAAAGATCCTGATATTACATCGGATTTCTGTTCATCTCGGGATGGTTGATCGGTATTAATGGCAGCAGCTCCTTGAGTCTCTTGTGATTTTTTATTCTTCTCAACATCAAAATGCGCCATTCTTATAACCAATAATTTAAATCCTGGTGACGCCTTCGCAATTTTACCATTGATACGGTAGTCTCTATGTTTATGATCACCATGCTTTGTTAACCAGCAATCGCAGCAGGTGTGTTTTTCTATTTTCCCATCGTTTTCACGAAAAATTTTTAGCATCTCGTTAAATTCATCTTCGTATTTATCTTCATTAGTCAGATGAGATAATATTGAATAATATTTATTTGGTACACCCCCCTCCATATAAGGATTACTGAAGGTTAGGCAGGCTAGTTTGTGACGATTATCCGTAGATTCGCCACAGCAATCACATCCTGTATTTGCGATAAAATTAACAAGAAGTGGAAGAAGAACGCCTGTTACCCTTAAAACTTTTGAGCTACCTGAATTTTTTTCAACCGCATTGGTGTATTCTTGCTTTAAATCGTTAATCAAACTATTTTTGCTTTCAATTTCACTTGATATCTTATATCGCTTATCGCGACTTCTACTCGAGGAGAAAGATTTATCCACCTTATAATTTTTACATTTAGATAGTTTTCCTTTCAAGTCACACAGACTTTTTTCTTCTTTTTGTATTTTTTTAAATATTTTGTTAATCTCATCATTATCTGAGTTAATCATCTCCTCCATAAAAGGGAAATTCATATTCATATAAGTATCTGGAGAACTGTATTCTTCAGTTCTATACATTTCATTCAATATATTTAATCTCTTATTTAAATCATTTTGTTTTTTATCATCACCCTTATATTTACTTTTTTCTTCATTAATTTTATTTATCTTATGCTTATAAAATACATCGCTAGCCAATGGGCATATGACCTTGCCTTTTTTATTTTTATACATGCACTCATCAACCTCCCCGCTTATATGACTAAAATCAACCTCCTCGCTTACTTGCTTTATATCCCTCTCGCCGTTCGCATGACTTATATCATCCACCCCGCCACTTGCCTGATTAATCGTAATCAAAAAAAACAGTATAAAACATAATATTTTTTTGCAATCGTTACCACTAATAGCCATTAACACTCACCAAATATAAAAAAGATAAACGTTTGTATTTTTATATGTGACTTAATTTATTTTTCATTGTTCACTAAATACAACCACACTCACCAATTAAACTATGAATTAAAGATTCGCACATAAAAGCACCAGACTTATGGGCACCTCTAAAAATTGCTTTTGGCTTCTGTCAAAAAAGCTATTGACCTTGTTT
>CAKMZU010000016.1:0-5296 GCA_929200485.1 uncultured Gammaproteobacteria bacterium
GCGTGTACTCTTCTATACTGGTCTAAGTCATAAAATTGGTGAGGTGCATGATGGCGCAGCCACTATGGACTGGATGGAGCAAGAGCAAGAGCGTGGTATTACTATCACCTCGGCGGCAACTACCTGTTTCTGGGCAGGTATGCAGCAACAATTCGATCAGCATCGTGTAAATATCATCGATACACCGGGGCACGTTGACTTTACTATCGAAGTAGAGCGTTCATTGCGTGTTCTTGATGGTGCGGTCGTTGTACTTTGTGGTTCATCCGGTGTTCAGCCGCAAACTGAGACAGTTTGGCGTCAAGCAGATAAGTACGAAGTTCCTCGTATGGTTTTCGTTAATAAGATGGACCGTGCTGGCGCTGACTTCCAAATGGTTGTTGATCAATTGCGCGATCGTTTGAACGCAAATGCTGTACCTATGCAAATGACTATTGGTGCAGAGGACGAATTTAAAGGCGTTGTTGACCTTGTTAAGATGAAGGCCATTCTTTGGAATGAAGCTGATCAGGGTATGACTTTTGACTACGGTGATATTCCAGCCGAGCTTCAGGATACTTGTGACGAAATGCGCGAGCACATGGTTGAAGCTGCCGCTGAAGCTAAAGAAGAGTACATGGAAAAATACCTTGAAGAAGGTGAGTTGACTGAAGAAGAGATCATTGACGGTATACGTACTCGTACACTAGCCAATGAAATTATCCCTGTATTTGGTGGTTCGGCCTTTAAAAACAAAGGTGTTCAAGCAGTTCTTGATGCGGTCATTCAGTATATGCCTTCGCCGGTCGAAGTTAAGGCGATCGAAGGTACATTAGAAGACGGTGAAACCGTTGAGGCGCGTGAGGCAGATGATAATGCTCCATTTTCTGCGTTAGCATTTAAAATCGCCACAGACCCGTTTGTTGGTACATTAACCTTCTTCCGCTGTTACTCAGGTAAGCTGGAAAGTGGAACTGCAGTATACAACTCTGTAAAAATGAAGAAAGAACGTGTTGGTCGTATGGTGCAAATGCACTCAAATGATCGACAGGAAATTAAAGAGGTATTGGCGGGCGATATCGCTGCTGCTATAGGCCTTAAAGATGTGACCACGGGTGACACCCTTTGTGATGCGGACAATAAAATTGTTCTTGAGCGAATGGAGTTTCCAGAGCCGGTTATTTCTGTTGCTGTGGAGCCTAAGTCCAAAGCTGATCAAGAGAAGATGAGTATTGCATTAGGTAAATTGGCGCAAGAAGATCCATCTTTCCGTGTTAAGACTGATGAAGAAACAGGTCAAACCATCATTTCAGGTATGGGTGAATTGCACCTTGATATCCTTGTTGATCGTATGCGCCGTGAATTTAACGTTGAAGCTAACATTGGTAAGCCTCAGGTTGCCTACCGTGAAGCGATTACTAAAACCTGTGATATTGAAGGTAAGTTCGTTCGTCAGTCTGGTGGTCGTGGGCAGTATGGTCATGTTTGGATTAAATTTGAAACAAATACGGATCCAGAAGCCGATCCAGATAAATTAACCTTTGTGAACGAAATTGTTGGTGGTGTTGTTCCTAAAGAATACATCCCTGCAGTCCAGAAAGGTATCGAAGAACAAATGGCTAACGGTGTTTTGGCAGGCTATCCACTGCTTAACCTGAAAGCTACTTTGTACGATGGTTCTTACCATGATGTGGACTCTAACGAGATGGCGTTTAAGGTGGCCGGTTCTATGGCGACCAAAAAACTGTCAGAGCAAGGCGGAGCCCAGTTGTTAGAGCCTATTATGAAAGTGGAAGTTGTGACACCTGAGGAAAACATGGGAGATGTCGTTGGTGACTTGAACCGTCGGCGAGGCATGATCCTAGGTATGGATGAAAATCCTTCAGGTAAGGTTGTAAACTCTGAGGTGCCGTTAGGTGAGATGTTTGGTTATGCAACTGATCTTAGAAGCCAGACTCAAGGCCGTGCAACATTTACTATGGAATTTGAGAAGTATTCTCCAGCACCTACAAATATCGCTGAAGAAATTATTTCTAAAAATAGCTAATTTAAACTGTCTGTTATTAAGAGGAGACGATTGTGTCTAAAGAAAAATTTGAACGTAATCTCCCACACGTTAACGTGGGAACCATCGGTCACGTTGACCATGGTAAGACTACTCTAACTGCTGCACTTACTCGTGTTGCTGCTGAAGTTTTCGGCGGTGAAGCGGTGGCTTTTGATGGCATCGATAATGCACCTGAAGAAAAAGAACGCGGTATCACCATCTCTACTTCTCACGTTGAATATGAAACAACCAAGCGTCATTACGCTCATGTTGATTGCCCAGGGCATGCCGACTACGTTAAAAACATGATCACTGGTGCTGCTCAGATGGATGGCGCTATTCTTGTCTGCGGTGCAACTGACGGTCCTATGCCGCAAACTCGTGAGCATATCCTTCTTTCGCGTCAGGTTGGTGTACCTTACATTGTTGTATTTCTTAACAAAGCTGACCTTCTTGCTGAAGATTGTGGTGGCGTTGATTCTGAAGAATACGAAGAAATGAAAGAGCTAGTTGAAATGGAATTGCGTGATCTTCTTTCTGAGTACGACTTCCCAGGGGATGATACTCCAATTATCTGTGGTTCTGCGCTTATGGCATTGAACGGCGAAGATGATAACGAGCTTGGTACTACTGCTGTTAAGAATCTTCTTGAATCTCTTGATTCTTACATTCCTGAGCCTGAGCGTGACGTCGATCAAGCATTCTTAATGCCGGTCGAAGATGTTTTCTCAATTTCTGGTCGTGGTACTGTTGTAACCGGTCGTGTTGAGCGCGGTGTAATCAAAGTTGGTGAAGAAATCGAAATCGTTGGTATCAAAGAGACGACTACTACAACTTGTACTGGTGTGGAGATGTTCCGCAAGTTGCTTGACGAAGGTCGAGCAGGTGAAAACGTTGGTGTTCTTTTGCGTGGTGTTAAGCGTGAAGAGGTTGAGCGTGGTCAAGTATTATCTAAGCCGGGTTCAATCAATCCACATACAAAGTTCGAAGCTGAAGTTTATGTTTTAACTAAAGAAGAAGGTGGTCGTCATACGCCATTCTTTAAAGGTTATCGTCCACAGTTCTACTTCCGTACTACTGATGTGACAGGTAGCGTTGAGCTTCCAGCTGACGTTGAAATGGTTATGCCTGGCGATAACATTCAAATGAATGTTACTTTGATTCACCCGATTGCAATGGACGAAGGTCTTCGTTTTGCGATCCGTGAAGGTGGCCGTACTGTTGGTGCTGGTGTTGTTGCAAAAATTACTGAGTAATTTTTGATTCATCTCGAGAAAGGGCTTCGGCCCTTTTTCTTTGATATTTTTCTTTGCAAGTCCAAAACTCGTTAATTCAATAAAGCCAACGGCTGTCGCCCCAAGCTGAGCTGTTTATTTTCTTGAATTAATTACAAAAACTCATTGACAGAAATCTAATAGATGATTAGAATTTCGCCTCCTTTTTGCAGTGTAAAATTAGCTGCAAGGGTAAATTGAATTGGAGAAAGCATAAAATGCAAAATCAGCGTATCCGAATTCGCTTAAAGGCGTTCGATCACCGTTTGATTGATGTTTCTACAAGTGAAATTGTAGAGACAGCTAAGCGAACAGGCGCTCAGGTTCGTGGCCCAATTCCACTGCCTACAAAGAAAGAATTATTTACTGTATTGATCTCTCCGCACGTGAACAAAGATGCGCGTGATCAGTATGAAATCAGAACGCATAAGCGTTTGTTGGATATTGTTGAGCCAACAGAGAAAACCGTTGACGCGTTAATGAAGTTAGATTTGGCAGCAGGTGTTGAAGTTCAAATTAGTCTAGGTTAATTCTACAATTCCGACATACTCGGTTGTAACGCTTAACTTAGGCGGCCATAGAGGGTGTTAGCCCCGTACACAAGAGGTTTTAAGTATGGCTATTGGTTTAGTCGGCCGCAAATGCGGCATGACTCGCGTGTTCCAGGAAACAGGTGAGTCAGTTCCTGTAACAGTGATTGAGGTAAAGCCTAATCACGTCTCTCAAGTGAAGACCCCTGAAATTGATGGGTATTCTGCAGTTCAGTTGATTGCTGGTGACAAGAAGTCATCACGTGTCAGTAAGTCAGAGGCTGGTCATTTTGCTAAGGCAGGTGTATCTGCTGGTTCTCAGTTAGTTGAGTTTAGAGTGGATTCAGCAGATGAGTATTCATTGGGCCAAGCTTTAGATGCTTCTCTTTTTGAAACGGGCCAGATCGTTGATGTGACTGGTCAGTCAAAGGGTAAAGGTTTTCAGGGTGGCGTTAAGCGTTGGAATTTCCACATGCAAGATGCGACCCACGGTAACTCAATTTCTCACCGTGCACCAGGTTCTATTGGTCAATGCCAAACCCCGGGTAAAGTATGGAAAGGCAAAAAGATGGCCGGTCATATGGGTGCTGAACAAGTAACGGCTCAAAATATTGAGGTCGTACGTGTAGATCTCGAAGATAACGTGATCCTTGTTAAAGGGTCTGTACCTGGTGCAACCGGCAGTCATGTCGTTTTGCGTCCAGCTGGAAAAGTTAAATCCTAAGGGGGGATGGCTGATGGAGTTGAATATCATTGCTCCTGGAAAAGCAGAGTCTGGAAAGTTAGAAGTCTCAGATCAGGCATTTTCCCGTGAATACAATGAAGACTTGGTGCACCAAGTTGTGGTTGCGTATCAGGCAGCTGCGAGGCAAGGCACTAAAGCTCAAAAGAATCGTGCTGCTGTAAGTGGTGGCGGTAAGAAGCCTTGGCGTCAGAAGGGCACTGGTCGAGCGCGCGCTGGTACCATTCGTAGCCCAATCTGGGTTGGTGGTGGTCGTGCTTTTGCTGCTCAACCACGTGACTTTTCCCAGAAAGTAAACAAAAAGATGTATCGAGCAGCAATGCAAACAATTGTGTCTGAGCTTGCGCGTTCTGAGCGATTAAAGGTTGTTGAAAGTCTGGGTGTTGATGAGCCGAAGACAAAGATTTTAGCTCAAAAGTTAACCGAATTAAATCTTGATAATGCGCTGATTGTTACTGAAGAGCTGGATAAAAATTTATATCTGTCAGCAAGAAATATTCCTCATGTTGATGTCGTAGATGTTGCTGCCATTGATCCTGTAAGCTTAGTTAGTTACAAGTCAGTTGTTATGACCGTAGCCGCTGTTAAGAAGTATGAGGAGAGATTAGGGTGAACTCAGAACGTATTTACACCATTCTGCAAGGGCCTGTTATCTCAGAAAAAGCAGCTCTTGGCGCAGAAGCCGCTAATCAGTTTGTCTTTAAAGTAGACGTTACTGCTAACA
>CAKMZU010000016.1:5306-6654 GCA_929200485.1 uncultured Gammaproteobacteria bacterium
ATGTAAAAGTAGCGAAAGTTCAGACCATCCGTGTAAAAGGTAAAACTAAGCGTAACCGCTACGGACTATCTAAAAAGCCGGACTGGAAAAAAGCAACCGTTAGACTGGAGCAAGGTCATGAAATTGACTTTGCGGATGTGGAGTAAGGGGAGAACCATGGCGATAGTTAAGTTATCACCGACATCACCAGGACGCCGTCACGTAGTTCGTGTCGTAAACCCTGACTTGCATAAAGGTGCTCCACATAAGGCCCTTTTAGAGAAGAAGAGCAAATCTGGCGGTCGTAATAACAATGGGCGAATCACTACGCGTCATATCGGCGGTGGTCACAAGCAGCATTACCGTGTTATCGATTTC
The DNA here is from genome assembly GCA_929200485.1 of uncultured Gammaproteobacteria bacterium. Classification (GTDB taxonomy): domain Bacteria; phylum Pseudomonadota; class Gammaproteobacteria; order Pseudomonadales; family DT-91; genus CAKMZU01. The sequence goes on from CAKMZU010000016.1 coordinate 5,664, forward strand.
AAGCGTAACAAGGATGGTATCCCTGCTAAAGTCGAGCGTCTGGAGTATGATCCAAATAGAACTGCAAATATTGCACTAGTGCTTTATGCAGATGGTGAGCGTCGTTACATTATTGCGCCTAAGCATTTAAAAGCTGGCGATCAGATCGAAAGTGGTGCTTTGGCGCCAATTAAGCCCGGAAATACGCTGCCTATCCGCAATATTCCGGTCGGTAGTGTTATTCACTGTGTTGAACTTAAGCCAGGTAAAGGCGCTCAAATGGCACGGTCAGCTGGTACTTCTGTTCAATTGGTTGCACGTGAAGGTCAGTATGCCACATTGCGTTTACGTTCAGGTGAGATGCGAAAAGTGTTGTCTGAGTGCCGAGGAACCATTGGTGAAGTATCAAACAGCGAACATAACCTTCGCTCATTAGGTAAAGCCGGTGCAAGCCGTTGGAGAGGCGTAAGGCCTACTGTTCGTGGTGTTGCCATGAACCCTGTTGATCACCCGCATGGTGGTGGTGAAGGCCGGACCTCAGGTGGTCGTCATCCTGTGTCTCCATGGGGTACGCCTACTAAAGGTTATAAGACTCGTAAGAATAAGCGTACGAACAAGTTGATCGTACGTCGTCGTGGATCAAAGTAGAGGATTAAGACGTGCCCCGTTCATTAAAGAAAGGCCCATTCATTGATCTTCATCTTCTTAAGAAAGTTGAAGTTGCCGTTGAGAAGAATGAGAAGCGACCAATCAAAACCTGGTCTCGCCGATCAGTGATTTACCCGGAGATGGTTGGTTTAACCATCGCTGTTCACAATGGCAGACAACATGTACCAGTATTCGTCACCGAAGATATGGTTGGTCATAAGCTTGGTGAATTTGCAGCTACCCGTACCTATAAAGGTCACGCTGCAGATAAAAAAGCGAAGCGATAGGAGTTGATGATGGAAGTTGCAGCAAAATTAAAAGGCGCTCCTATCTCTGCGCAGAAGGCTCGCGTAGTCGCTGATCA
>CAKMZU010000016.1:6664-8819 GCA_929200485.1 uncultured Gammaproteobacteria bacterium
ATCAAATTCGTGGTAAAAATGTCGAAGAAGCATTAACACTTCTTTCATTTAGCCCGAAAAAAGCAGCAGTACTTGTTAAGAAAGTATTAAATTCAGCAATAGCTAATGCAGAGCACAATGAAGGTGCTGACATTGATGAGCTAGCAGTTTCAACTATTTTCGTTGATGAAGGCTTAACAATGAAGCGTATTAAGCCTCGCGCGAAGGGCCGAGCTGATCGGATTTTAAAACGTACCTGTCATATCACTGTTAAAGTGTCAGACGGCGAAGAATAGGAGCAGCCAAATGGGTCAGAAAGTACATCCAACCGGCATTAGACTCGGTATTGTTAAAACTCACAATTCCGTTTGGTATGCTGATAGCAAAACCTTTGCTGAAAAATTAGTCAGTGACATTGAAGTACGTGGCTATGTAGAGAAGAAACTTGAGAAAGCTTCTGTGAGTCGTGTTGTTATCGAGCGTCCTGCGCAAACAGCTAAAATCACCATTCATACTGCGCGTCCAGGTGTGGTCATTGGTAAGAAAGGTGAGGACGTCGATTCTCTTCGTGAGGAATTGACCAAGCGAATGGGCATACCAGTTCATATCAACATCGAAGAAGTTCGTAAGCCAGATCTAGAGGCTAAGTTAGTTGCACAAAATGTAGCTCAACAACTAGAGCGTCGAGTTATGTTCCGTCGCGCCATGAAGCGTGCAGTTCAAAATGCTATGCGCCAAGGTGCAGAAGGTATCAAGATTCAAGTCAGTGGACGTTTAGGTGGTGCTGAAATCGCTCGGGCTGAATGGTATCGGGAAGGCCGTGTACCACTTCATACGCTTCGTGCTGACATTGACTATGCAACATACGAAGCCCATACCACTTATGGTGTTATTGGTGTGAAGGTTTGGATCTTCAAAGGTGAAGTCCTAGAAGGTCAGGAAGTTGAAGAAACAGCCCCAGCAAAATCTGCGGCTAAAAAATAAGGTGTAAGTTGATATGTTACAGCCTAAGCGTACAAAATTTCGCAAGCAGATGAAGGGCCGTAACCGAGGTTTAGCACACCGAGGTAGCACCGTAAGTTTTGGTGAGTTTGGTCTTAAGGCGATTGGCCGAGGCCGCATCACTGCTCGTCAAATCGAATCTGCTCGTCGAGCAATGACTCGTCATATTAAGCGTGGTGGAAAAATCTGGATTCGTATATTTCCAGATAAGCCGATTACTCAAAAACCTTTAGAAGTTCGTCAAGGTAAGGGTAAAGGTAACGTTGAATATTGGGTTGCTCAAATTCAGCGAGGAAAGATGCTTTATGAAGTACAAGGCGTTGATGAGCAACTGGCGCGTGAAGCCTTCGAGCTTGCCGCTGCGAAAATCCCTGTCCCTACTCAGTTTGTTAAAAGGACGGTCATGTAATGAAAGCGCAAGACTTAAGAGAAAAAAGCGTTGCAGATCTTAAAGAGCAATTGATCAGCCTACGCGAAGACCAATTTAAACTAACAATGCAGCAATCGACTGGCCAACTTGGTCAGACCCACTTGCTAAAAGAAAATCGTCGTGATGTAGCACGCATCAAGACGATCATCGCACCGAAGGCAGGTACAGAGTAATGTCAGAAAAAACCGTACGCACAGCCTCGGGTAAGGTTGTTAGCAATAAGATGGATAAAACCATCACTGTCTTGGTAGAGAGACGTGTTAAGCACCCAATATATGGGAAATACATTACTCGTTCTACCAAACTTCATGCACATGATGAAACTAATGAATGTGGCCTCGGCGATGTGGTAACCATCCGTGAAAGCCGCCCACTTTCTAAGACAAAATCATGGTCGTTAGTTAGCGTCGATGAACGGTCTGCGCAGGTATAACAGAAAAAGTTTTAGCATTGGGGCTACACGATGATTCAAACACAGTCTTATTTAGAAGTCGCAGATAACAGCGGCGCTCGCCGAGTAATGTGCATTAAGGTACTTGGTGGCTCTCACAGACGTTATGCGCGTGTTGGTGACATTATTAAAGTAACAGTCAAAGAAGCGATTCCACGTGGTAAGGTTAAAAAAGGCCAAGTGATGAGTGCTGTTGTGGTACGTACTAGAAAAGGCGTTCGCAGACAGGATGGCTCTTTAATCAAGTTTGACGATAATGCGGCTGTGCTTTTGAACGCAAGTAATGCACCGAT
>CAKMZU010000016.1:8885-10173 GCA_929200485.1 uncultured Gammaproteobacteria bacterium
GGTTAGGAGCGAATAATGTTAAAGATTAAAGCAGATGACGAAGTCATCGTAATCAGCGGCAGAGATAAAGGCAAGCGCGGTAAAGTCTTAAAAGTTAAAGACAACGGCAAGCTATTAATCTCGAACGTAAACATGGTTAAAAAGCACCAAAAGGCTAACCCCAATCTAAATCAGCCTGGTGGTATTGTTGACAAAGAAGCTCCTATTGATGCTTCCAACGTCGCAATTTTTAACCCAGAAACACAAAAAGCAGACCGCGTAGGTTTCCGTATTGAAGATGGAAAAAAAGTCCGATTCTTCAAATCAAACAACGCATCTGTCGATGCATAGATTTAAAGTAAAGGTCTAAAAAATGGCAGCAAGGTTAAAAGAGCTTTATACAAACGAGCTTGTCGGTAAGCTTAAAAATGAGCTTGGTATAGAAAATGTAATGGCTGTACCGAAGATCACTAAAATCACTCTAAATATGGGTGTCGGTGAAGCGGTAGGCGATAAAAAAGCGTTAGAAAGCGCAGTCAAAGACTTGGAAGCAATCGCAGGTCAAAAAGTCGTAGTGACTAAGGCACGCAAATCTGTTGCTGGATTTAAAGTCCGTGAAGGTTGGCCGATTGGTTGTAAAGTAACGCTACGGTCTGATCGTATGTATGAATTTCTTGAGCGCCTTGTTGATATCTCGATTCCTCGTATCCGTGACTTCCGTGGTATCAGCCCTAAATCTTTTGATGGTCGAGGCAACTTTGCAATGGGTGTTACTGAGCAAATCATTTTCCCGGAAATTGATTATGACAAAGTTGACAAGCTACGTGGTTTAGATATTGCAATTACAACCACTGCAAAGACAGACGATGAAGGTCGCGCTTTACTAAGAGCGTTTAACTTTCCACTTAAAGGTTAATAGGAAGTAGAGAGCATGGCAAAGGCATCGATGAAAGCGCGTGAAGATAAACGTGCAAAAACCGTAGAAAAATATGCTGAGACGCGCGCTACATTAAAAGCGGTCATCAAAAGTATTACAGCAAGTGAAGAAGAGAAGTGGGAAGCACAAAAAGAGCTTCAGAAGTTACCACGTAATGCCAGCCCAATCAGACAGCAACGTCGTTGTCAGGTAACGGGTCGTCCACATGCTGTTTACCGTAAGTTTGGCCTCTGCCGTAACCAAATCCGTAAGTCTGCTATGCAAGGTGACATTCCAGGTCTTGTTAAATCAAGCTGGTAGTCGATGTTTCATAAGAAACTCTCGCCTTGTGAATTTTAAGAGGAATTACAAATGAGTATGCAAGACCCCATA
>CAKMZU010000016.1:10183-14899 GCA_929200485.1 uncultured Gammaproteobacteria bacterium
AACTAGAATCCGAAACGGTCAAATGGCTGAAAAAGCATCAGTGACTATGCCGGCTTCAACGAAAAAGTCTGCCATTGCTAAAGTTTTAGAAGATGAAGGTTTCATCGAAAGCTTTAAAGAAGAAGAAACAGCTGGAAGCCACAAGGCTTTGACCATTGATCTTAAGTATTACAATGGTGAAGGTGTTATTGAATCAATTGACCGTGTTAGTCGCCCAGGTCTTCGAATCTACAAAGCTAGTGGCGAGATCCCTAAAGTTAAAGGTGGTCTAGGTGTTGCAGTTGTTTCAACCAACAAAGGCGTTATGAGTGATCGTCAAGCCCGTGAAAACGGTGTTGGTGGTGAGATTATCTGTAACGTATTCTAATTTAATTAAGAGACGATAAATTATGTCCCGTGTTGCGAAAAGTCCGGTTGAGTTGCCCTCTGGCATTACTGCCAAGATGGAAGGCTCAAAATTGACGTTAAAGGGTGGAAATGGTGCCCTTGAGCTCGCTCTACATGATTCAGTTGAAGTTAAGTTTGAAGATAACGTCTTCACCTTCGCTGGAAAAACCAATAAAGACTGGGCCATGGCTGGCACAACCAGAGCATTAGTAAATAATATGGTTACTGGTGTCAGCAAAGGTTTTGAGAAAAAACTATTATTACAGGGTGTTGGTTACCGTGCGAAAGCATCAGGCAAAACCTTAAACCTAACTTTAGGATTCTCTCATCCGGTAGACTACAAATTGCCTGAGGGTATTACTGCTGAAACGCCTAGCCAGACCGAAATTGTTATTAAAGGCGCAGACAAGCAACGCGTTGGACAAGTCGCTTCAGAAATTCGCGCCTTCAGACCGCCAGAGCCCTATAAAGGTAAAGGTGTCCGGTACGCTGATGAATACGTTCGTCGTAAAGAAGCTAAGAAGAAGTAAGGGCTAAGCAATGGATAAGAAAACATCAAGACTCCGTCGCGCTAAACGAAGCCGAATTAAGTTACGTGAACTTGGCGCGACCCGTTTAACGGTAACGCGTTCTTCACAGCACATGTATGCGCAAGTTATCTCTGCCGATGGTTCTCAAGTTTTAGCTTCTGCTTCAACTTTAGATAAATCCGTTACTGCAGGCACTAAAAGCAATATAGAAGCGGCTACAGAAGTCGGTAAGCTAATTGCTGAAAGAGCAAAATCTGCAGGTGTTGAGTCGGTATCATTTGATCGCAGTGGTTACAAATATCATGGCCGCGTTAAGGCCTTAGCTGACTCAGCTCGTGAAGCTGGTCTAAAAATTTAGAGGTCTGACGCATGGCATTTAACGAAAAAGAAAAACCAAACCAGGAAGGCTTGCAAGAAAAGCTAGTTCAGGTCAACCGTGTCGCTAAGGTTGTTAAAGGCGGGCGTATTTTCGGCTTTACTGCTCTTGCAGTTGTTGGCGATGGCAATGGCAAAGTTGGTTTTGGTCGTGGTAAAGCACGTGAAGTTCCAGTTGCTATTCAAAAAGCGATGGAAGCAGCGCGCCGCAACACTATTAATGTAGAGTTAGACGGTGATACCATCCAGTATCCAGTTAAAGCACGTCATGGTGCTTCAAAGATCTACATGCAGCCAGCCTCTGAAGGTACCGGTGTTATCGCGGGTGGTGCAATGCGTGCTGTACTTGAAGTTGCAGGTGTTCATAACGTACTTTCTAAGTGTTATGGCTCAACAAACCCAGTGAATGTTGTTAGAGCGACTGTCAAAGGTCTAGCTTCTATGCAGTCACCTGAGACTGTTGCCCAACGACGCGGTAAGTCTGTTGAAGACATCGTTGGCTAGTCAAAGGGGTAGGTGAATTATGTCAGAGAAAAAAATGATCAAAGTGACCCAGATCAAGAGTACCTCGGGTCGCTTAAAAAACCACCAGGCTTGTGTTAAGGGCCTAGGTCTTCGTCGGATTAACCATACTGTTGAAGTTGAAGATACCCCTTCAGTTCGCGGCATGATTAATAAAGCCCACTACCTACTGCGAGTTGAGGCATAACAATGTATTTAAATACTATTAGCCCTGCAGAGGGTCATAAGTCCAGCAAAAAGCGTGTTGGTCGTGGTATTGGCTCTGGCTTGGGTAAAACCTGTGGCCGTGGTCATAAAGGTCAGAAGTCTCGTTCAGGCGGTCAAACGATCCCTGGATTTGAAGGTGGACAAATGCCTTTGCAAAAGCGATTACCAAAATATGGTTTTTCTTCTAGAATTGCCAGAGTAACCGCTGAAATCCGTACATCAGAATTGGCAGCTGTTCAATCTGAAACGGTCACTATGGAGTCATTAAGAGAAGCGGGCTTAATTAACAAGTCAATCAAGCGCGCCAAGATCTTTTTGTCAGGTGAAGTGAATAAAAACTATAAAATTGAAGGTTTGCGTGTTACTAAAGGCGCTCGTGCTGCTATCGAAGCAGCCGGCGGTTCTGTGGCTGAGTAAAAGGAATTAAGGGCAAACCTATGGCAAAGCAACCTAAAGCGGCAAATCTAGGTAATCAGGCGGGTATAAGCGAATTGCTATACCGCCTACGTTTTCTTTTTATTGCCCTTGTTGTTTACAGAATAGGAACACATATTCCTATTCCTGGCATTAATCCACTTCAGGTAAAAGCATTATTTAGTCAGAACTCGGATACTATCCTTGGGCTATTTAATATGTTTTCCGGTGGAGCTTTAGAGCGTATGTCGATTCTAGCTCTAGGAATCATGCCATATATTTCTGCGTCGATTATCATGCAGTTAATGACAGCAGTCACACCTCAGTTAGAGCAACTGAAGAAAGAGGGTGAAGCAGGACGACGTAAAATCAGCCAGTATACACGTTATGGAACTTTGCTTTTGGCAACCTTTCAAGCGATGGGGATGGCAGCAGGTCTATCCGGGCAGGGATTATTCTTTGCACCAGGTTTGGGTACAACTCTGATTGCTGCAGTTTCATTAATTACCGGATCCATGTTTATGATGTGGTTAGGTGAGCAGATTACTGAGAAAGGAATCGGTAACGGTATTTCGATGTTGATCTTTGCCGGTATCGTTGCAGGATTACCAGCGGCTATCGGTCAGTCGATCGAGCAGGCGCGGCAAGGTGAGCTAAATGTACTTGTATTGCTTGCGGTACTTTTACTTGGCTTGGCTGTCATCTGGATCATTGTCATGATTGAACGCGGTCAACGTAGAATTACCATTAATTATGCCAAGCGCCAGCAAGGTCGTCGCATGATCCAGGGACAAAAGAGCCACTTGCCGTTAAAAATCAACATGGCAGGTGTTATTCCAGCGATCTTTGCATCAAGCGTATTACTCTTCCCGGCGTCTATCGGTGAGTGGGTTGGTGGATCATCTGAAGGGATGAGCTGGCTAAAAGATCTTGCTTTTTATATTGGCCCAGGCCAACCGTTGAATATTATCTTATTCACCGCGTTAATTGTTTTCTTCTGCTTCTTTTATACAGCTTTAATGTATAACCCAAAAGAAGTCGCTGAAAACCTTAAAAAGTCAGGCGCTTTCCTGCCAGGTATCCGCCCAGGTCAGCAAACGGCAAATTATATAGACAAGGTGTTAACCCGTTTAACCCTTTTCGGCGCAATTTACATCAGTGCTGTGTGTTTATTACCTCAGATACTGATTTTATTCGCCAATGTACCCTTCTACTTAGGTGGTACATCGTTATTGATTGTTGTCGTTGTCGTCATGGACTTCATGGCACAGGTTCAATCACATTTGCTGTCTCATCAATACGAAGGTTTGATGCAGAAAGCTAACTTACACACAAGGTAACTATTTAAGGTAGCTTGGGCAACTAGGTCACCTTTGATTCAGAGAGGGTAAGAAGACGATGAAAGTCCGTGCTTCCGTAAAAAAAATTTGCCGTGACTGCAAAGTGGTTAAAAGAAAAGGGGTTACTCGGGTAATCTGCAAAACTGAACCACGCCATAAGCAACGTCAAGGCTAAATTGATTGATATTTAACTATATAGGCGTATAATTTAGCGCCTTTCGAAAAATAAGTCGGAGAAAACTGAATGGCTCGTATTGCAGGGGTCAATATACCAGATCATAAACACGCTGTTATTTCGTTAACTTATGTCTACGGCATTGGAAAGACGACTGCAAAGCATCTTTGCACAGCAGTAGGTATTCAAGAACAAACTAAAATTGCTGATTTGTCAGAAGATATCCTTGATAAATTACGTGCTGAAATCTCAAAGCTGACCGTCGAAGGTGATCTCCGAAGAGAAATTAACCTTAACATCAAACGTTTGTTGGATTTAGGCTGTTACAGAGGCTTACGTCATCGTCGTAACTTGCCACTTAGAGGGCAGCGTACTAAAACGAATGCGCGCACCCGTAAAGGTCCACGTAAGCCAATCCGCAAGTAATTAAGTAGCAGGAAATTCTTATGGCCAAGCCAGCTCCAAAGGCAAGAAAAAAAGTTAAAAAGACGGTTGTTGACGGAATTGCACATATTCATGCTTCTTTCAATAACACGATAATCACTATTACTGATCGTCAAGGTAATGCTTTAGCATGGGCAACTTCTGGTGGCTCCGGTTTCCGTGGGTCACGTAAGTCTACACCGTTTGCTGCTCAGGTCGCTGCCGAGCGTGCAGGTGTTGCTGCTCAAGACTATGGTTTGAAAAACCTTGAAGTTGAAGTCAAAGGTCCAGGGCCTGGCCGTGAGTCTGCTGTTCGTGCATTAAATAGCTGTGGTTACAAAAT
>CAKMZU010000016.1:14909-17502 GCA_929200485.1 uncultured Gammaproteobacteria bacterium
TAAAGACGTGACTCCTATTCCACACAATGGATGTCGCCCAGCCAAGAAACGACGTGTTTAATTGAGGTTTTAGCAAATGGCAAGATATATCGGACCAACATGTAAGTTGTCACGTCGTGAAGGTACTGACCTTTTCTTAAAAAGTGGCGTTCGTGCATTAGATAGCAAATGTAAAGTTGAATCACAGCCAGGTCAACACGGCGCTCGTCGTGGTCGTCTTTCAGACTATGGCGTTCAACTACGTGAAAAACAAAAAGTCCGTCGTATTTATGGTGTATTAGAGAAGCAATTCCGTAACTACTATAAAGAAGCGGCCCGTTTAAAAGGTGCAACAGGTGTAAACCTTCTCAGCATCCTTGAATCTCGTTTAGATAACGTTGTTTACCGCATGGGATTTGGCTCTACACGTGCTGAATGTCGCCAACTTGTAAGCCACAAATCAATCTTGGTTAACGGTAAAGTCGTAAATATTCCTTCTTATAAAGTCAAAGAAGGTGATGTTGTCTCAGTAAGAGAAAAATCAAAGAATCAATTACGCATTAAGAATGCATTGGAACTAGCTAACCAACGCGGTGATGTTGAGTGGGTTGACGTACAAAGCAGCCAGCTTCAAGGAACTTATAAACGCCACCCAGAGCGTGAAGACCTTCCTTCAGAGATCAACGAAAACCTTATCGTTGAATTGTATTCTAAGTAATTAAACTGGATTGATCTTGAAGAGGAGTTACTATGGGAAGTATGGTTTCTGAGTTTCTGACACCTAAAGTCATTAATGTTGAAGAATTTAGTCCTACTCACGCCAAGGTCGTCCTAGAGCCTTTGGAGCGTGGATTTGGACATACGCTAGGTAATGCTTTACGACGTATCCTTCTATCTTCCATGAATGGCTGTGCCGTTACGGAAGTGGTTATTGATGGCGTATTGCATGAATACAGCAGCCTTGACGGTTTGCGTGAAGATGTTATCGAAGTCCTATTAAATCTAAAAGGCTTGGCAATTGTCCTTAATGAAAAAGACAGAGCAGAGTTAAACCTTGTTAAGCAAGGTCCTGGTGTTATCACTGCAGCAGATATCTCTCTTGATCACGACGTTGAAATTAAAAATCCTGATCACGTTATTGCTGTACTTGATGATAATGGCCAAATAAATATGCGTATTACTGTAGAGAAAGGCCGAGGCTATTCATCTGCAGATTCTCGTCTTTCCGATGAAGACGAAACTCGTGCAATTGGCAGCTTAATGCTTGATGCAAGTTTTAGTCCGGTACAAAAAGTTTCTTATGTCGTTGAAAGTGCTCGAGTTGAACAACGTACTGACCTTGATAAGTTAGTTCTTGATCTTGAAACGAATGGGACTCTAGATCCTGAAGATGCTATCCGTCGTGCAGCAACCATTCTACAACAGCAACTTTCGGTTTTTGTTGACCTTGAAAGTGAAGCGGAAGCGGAAGTAGTTGAACAGCAAGATAATATCGATCCGATTCTTTTGAGGCCAGTAGACGACCTTGAACTAACGGTTCGCTCTGCAAACTGTTTAAAAGCCGAAAGCATTTACTACATTGGTGATCTCGTACAACGAACAGAAGTTGAGCTACTTAAAACACCAAACTTAGGTAAGAAATCACTGACTGAAATCAAAGATGTTTTAGAAAGCCGTGGTTTCCATCTAGGCATGCGAGTAGAAAACTGGCCGCCAGCAAGCTTAAAGAATGACGAAAGAGTTATTTTACGATAACCCGCTTTTGCAAAAAGATTTAGTAGGTAAAAAAAATGAGACACCGACATAGCGGTAGACAATTAAACAGAAATGCTTCTCACCGTAAAGCAATGTTCCAAAATATGACCATTTCTTTGGTTGAGCATGAGTTAATTAAGACTACGCTACCTAAAGCAAAAGAACTGCGTCGCTTCGCAGAGCCTTTAATTACCTTATCTAAGCAGGACTCAGTAGCAAATCGTCGCCTTGCTTTTGATCGCTTAAGAAATAAAGAAGCGGTAGGTAAGTTATTTTCTGAGCTAGGGCCCAGATATCAAGAACGACCCGGCGGCTATCTTCGTATAATCAAGGCCGGTTTTCGAACTGGTGACAATGCCCCTATGGCTTACATCGAGTTAGTTGACCGTCCAGAACCAGAAATTGAAGATCTGGATACCGAAGAAGAATAAAAAAAGAGGGTCTACCCTCTTTTTTTATGTCCTGTGTTTGAATAACCAAAAAGCCCTCTCGGGCTTTTTCTTTACTTAACGGTTACTATGGGTGCTTTAAAACTCCAGTAAGGTTGTGTGACATCTATTCTCTTACCATTCGTCCTATTACAATATACTGTTAATAAACACACGCCTTCCTTCTTAAAATCTTTCAAGTCAATATTTTCTTTGCAAGCTTTTTCTTTCAAGGCCTTTCGTTCCTGAACTTTTTGCGTGATTGCCTTTACTGCTAAAACACCTCCGCTAACTGTCAAAACTGCAGATAAAGCAGTCAAGCCAGCAATAACATAATTTCTGTTTTTTATGTTCCTATTTAACTTTTGAGTGATGGATTCGTTAGTTCTCGCTTCCTGGGATTCAAATGATGCTTCGTCAGAATATGCTGA
>CAKMZU010000016.1:17512-21649 GCA_929200485.1 uncultured Gammaproteobacteria bacterium
TAAGAAAAAAAACAATTTCAACGTTAATTTGGGCATTTATTTCTGCTCCTGTTTGCTGGTTTTAGTAAAGCTTTGTGATCTAAATTAAAGAAACCGTGTTTAACATTATTATTAAATCTGAAGGCTGCGCTGATTAAGTTTACAGCCATATATAACCTGCACCCTGCTCACAAGTTTTCCTTAACCTATAAAAGCTATTTATCTCCTCCTTTTGGACTTAACATTAAAACTTTTGTTCAATTGAAAAACTTATTTTTAATTTCCGATAATTGTTCTTTCGTTAATAATATTTGTAGCTTAGTTCTTCTAAGTACTAAGTCATCAAACTCTATCGCTTGCTCTGCATAGATAATTTCATGTATCAATGTGTCTATTTCCCGCCTATTCTTTTTTTTATAGTTTTTATGTAGTGATTGTACATTCAAATTTCTTTTCTTTATCTGTTGTATTTCATCATGCTCTATAACTACCGGCTTTTTATTGAAATTTAGGATTGATGATATTATTTTATAAGCGTCTGTTGATAGCTTGCGATAGGTTGTAACTTTTCCCCCAAATACAGTTAGATACATCGTACTTCCGTTAGTTTCTGAGCTTAAATGATAATCTCTGGATAAACGGTTTATAGAATGTGTTTTTTCGTCGTAAAGCGCTCTTGTGCCAGTGTATTGATGGACAATGTCGCTATCATTAAAGTCAGTATTAAGCGACTGGTTAACTGAATTTAGTAAGTATGTAGTTTCATCCGAATCTACCAATTGATTTTCTAATTGATTTTCGTCAATAGTTGACTCAGTTGTACCGATTAATAAAAAATCTTTTAGGTATTGGATGACGAATATTATTCTGTCGTCCTTAGTCTGAAGTATATAGTTCTTCTTAATCTCGACTCTATTTTTTACTATTAAATGAGAGCCCTTAACTAATGCGATAGATGGGAATTGATTTGAGAAACTGGTGAGTCTGTCAATTTGTTTTACCCATGGCCCCGATGCGTTTACCAGGCATTTTGTCTCGAATTCACTGAGTTTATCAGTTTTACTATTTCGAACAGTCAAGATGAAGTTTTCTCCTGAATGTTTAATAAAGAGCACTTCATGATAATTTTTAATGCTTGCACCGAATGCTTTTGCTTCCAGTAAATTTGTTATGACCAACCGACTGTCATCTACTTTGCAGTCATAAAATTCCAAATTAAACCCGTTGTCCCATGATGTTGTCGTTTTTGGTAGCTTGTTGCCAATATAAAGATGGTCGTAAATAAAGAGACCAACTCGGTAGTAGATGTACTTTACGGGGTTTTTACCTATGTTAAAGGTGAATTTAATGGGTTCAATAAGCTCTGGGTAGGTTTCTAATAATATCTGCCTTTCTTTCAAAGCTTTATGTACAAGAGCGAATTCAAAATTTTGAAGATATCTCAAACCACCATGTATCAATTTTGTGCTCGCGCTTGAAGTACCTGAAGCGAAATCATTCATTTCAAATACGGCAGTTTTTAACCCGTTTTCACTGGCAATCTTTGCAATGCCTGCACCATTAATCCCGCCGCCGATAATAACAATATCGAATGTATCCATCTGACCCTTTATCTTTTGCTCTACAGATAAAATTTAAAGTACTGATAGTAAGGTAGATAATATTTGCTACTTCTGTATCTTATTTGAAAAAAATCCGACTCAGAATAGTGTGGTTTTGATAAACGCCTAACCAATTATCATCGCTACACAATGAACGCTGACGACCAATATCGAATAAATAAAGATAGATTTGGCTTTTTTAGATACCGTTTTCTTTCGAAATGTAGAGAACAGCCATAGTGTGTTTATTGAAATCGTCATTAAAAGGTAAGTTAGGCTCAATTTAAATGCGATATAAATAAACAGGCTCGTTGCAATAAAAGCAAGAATGTAGGCTCGAATAATTTTAATGGTTTTATTAATACCAATTTGGCTGGGTAAAATTGGTATCTTTGCTTTATTGTAGTCCTCAGCTCGGTATATCCCAATGGCGTAGTGATGCGGCATTTGCCAGAGTGCAAATAATATAAATAGCAAGGATGCCCCCAAATCCCAACTGCCACGAACGGCACAATAGGCGATAACGGGAGGGGCTGCTCCAGATAGGCTCCCTACTAAGGTGCTGACAGGGCTTGTCCGCTTAAGCCATACGGTATATAAGAAGACGTACACCAGCCAGCCAAATATAGCTAATAGCCCAGCTAGAGCGTTGCCGTAGATTAGAATTAAATATAAACCTGAGGCTCCCAGAGCAATAGTAAACCAACAGATAGACTTTAATGGTCTCGGGGTGATAATTAGCGGGCGATTTTTGGTTCTTTCCATTAATGAATCAATATCCCTGTCGTAGTAATTATTTACAACACATCCAGATCCAACCACTAGTCCAATGCCGATCAGAATCCAGATTAACTGCACAGTATTAATTTGTGATTCAGAGGCTAAATAGAAGCCACCAAGTGCAGATAAAAGGTTGCCGAAAATGATGCCCGGCTTAGTGAGTTGATAGTAATCCTTTATCGCCGGTGTTGGCTTTTGAAGGAGGGCAATTGTTGTAGACAGTGTTTTTTTCATCATGGAGACTAAGCTGGTTCTCTTGCATTCATTGAGAACTCGTTAATTTGAGAACCAGACTTTACTAAAACCTCTTTAATGGTTGTTTTCATCCCTGAAGGAACCCCATAGCCCTTATTTATTAAGTGGCTTGGCTGAGCATGTCAAATAGAAAGCATGTGCGAAACGACTCTACATCATGAAATAGTCGAGTGCCCGCATAATCCAAATGCTACCGCCGACCACAACAATGATTACAACCAGTGAAAATAGAAAAGCAACAAGATTCCATCGCTGCTCTGAAGAGGTATCTAAATGCAAGAAGAAATACAATTGAACATAGACTTGAATTATTGCAGCTGCGACTATCGTGAGAATTTTTATCAAGGGAGAAAATTCACCGAACATAACAATGCAAAAAGGGATAAGCGTCAGCACAACACAGAGAATGAATCCAATAATATAGGATTTTACGCTACCGTGACTTGCACCTGCTAAGGCTGTTTGTCCGCTCATATCGCTGCTCCAAAAAGATAGACAACACTGAATACACAAATCCAGACCACATCCAGGAAATGCCAAAACAAGCTAAGGCACATCAGTCGCATCTGGTTAGTTTCTGTTAACCCTGTTTTCGCTAGATGAATCAACATGACAAAAATCCAAACAAGACCAAAACTGACATGTAGTCCATGTGTACCCACAAGACCAAAAAATGCGGATAAGAATCCCGAGTGTTCAGGGCCATAGCCTTGATGAATCAGATGATTAAATTCCCAGAGTTCCATAGCAACGAAACCAATGCCAAAAAGCGCAGTAATAAAGAGCCAAAACATCACCTGCGTCATATTTAGTTTGTTCATCGCAAGGATCACAAATCCATAGGTGATACTACTTAATAAGAGTAAAAAGGTTTCTGTCAGAACAAAACCCAATCCAAACAATTCTTTGCCTGTAGGTCCACCGGCCGTGTTGCCGACCAAAACGGCAAAAGTCGCAAAGAGGCTGGCAAAGAGAATGCAGTCGGTCATCAGATAAATCCAAAAACCGAAAACCTTCATCTCATTGATATCATGGTGTCCATGATCGTCATCATGGGCAATGGCATCATGACCCATTGTATTTAGATCTGCTGGCTGAATCAGGGTATCAGACTGCATAAGTGTTCTCCTGTTCCTCTGCGTTGAGTCCAGCTTGGACCTCATCAAAATGCTTGCGTTCGATAGCTTCTATTTCATCGATCTGGATGTAGTAATCGACATCCTGATCAAAGCTTTTAAGAATCCAGGTTAGAAAGCAACCGGCAAGAGATATGATGGCAATCCAGGTAATGTGCCAAATGGCAGCAAAGCCAAAAAGGGTAGCCAGCCCCCCGATAATGATGCCTGCATAAGTATTTTTGGGCATGTGAATAGGCTGAAGGTTCTCGGGCATCTGTTTTTGATAGCCTGCGATTTTCATATCCCACCAAGCATCATGGCTATCCACATGCGGAATTTTGGCGAAGTTATAAAATGGCGGCGGGGATGAGGTTGCCCATTCGAGCGTACGCCCATGCCAAGGG
>CAKMZU010000017.1:0-2082 GCA_929200485.1 uncultured Gammaproteobacteria bacterium
ATGCATGTCTAATATCGCGGCATAGGAGTTATGCGTTTAAAGGTTGAATCCGCCCGGTATATTCCTTTACAGTATTGAATAAATTTATCATTACTTTTATTTACTAGATGATTTCTTTTTGTTTGGGTAAATATTCAACCTACGTTGACAAGCCTTTGACTACATTATTATCAAGCTCAAGGAGCTCCTACTCTATTTTTTTATCCATATAAACTCACAGAAATATCAACCCCTAACCACTCTATTTGTTAACCCTTGCTACTTTTTCTTGATGTGATACAAAATCAACACTAATTTGTGTCGCAGTAGGAGGCGCAGTTGGTGCTGGTATAGGGTATAGCCTAGATCAACAAGAAAAAGAACTTAGGCAGGAGCTTTTGAATAGTGGGGTACAGGTAGAACGTCAATTAGATCACATCGTTTTACTCATGCGCGATCAAATCGCCTTCGAAACGGGTAAAGATAATCTGCAGCCTCAAATTGTCCCTGCTTTAAATAGTGTTGCTAAAGTATTAAAGCGTTACCCTAAAACCAGTCTTCAAATTTCTGGTTTTACCGATAACGTCGGTGGCAATGCTTACAACATGCTATTGAGTAAAAGTCGCGCACAATCACTCGCTGATCAACTACTAAGAAAAGGAATTGCATCTAAACGCATGAAAGTGTCAGGTTTCGGGCCAAAATACTCAGCCTGCAGCAATGCAACTGCCCAAGGCCGTGCGTGTAACCGCCGAGTAGAAATCAGCTTATATTCTTCTTAATTGTCGAACCTTATAAAGCTTAAGTTCTCTTAAGCTCTAGTCTGTATTTATTCTTCAATCCATGCCTCAACACGGTCATTCTTGAAAGTATTTTTCTTACCAGCGACAGGCATAAATGAGCCAAGCCCTCTACTGTCTGCTATCTGCACTCCTTGTTTTAACAGCTCTCGCCTAACTGCCAATGCTCTGAATCTGGATAACACAACATCTTCACTGTAGCTTTTTGTTCCGTTTGAAAACCCAACAAGAGTAACTTTTTTAGACAGCGCATTCTCCTCTTTCAAATATTTCACTAAACGTCTAATATCCCTGTTAGCTTTGGTGTCAAGTAGTGGGCTCCCTTCAGCAAAACGAAAATTTAGTGACAGCCTTTGTGCGCTCTCAGTTAAGCCTTGATAGTAGACTGGCATTTTAGGGGTCTTTTTTATTTTCGCTCTTTGTATGTTTTGCGAGACAAAACCAACATGACTTACCAGTTCTTGACCTTCTGCACTTTGACAGAATTCAATAAATTCCTTTGCAATATTATTGTTGCTCCTCTCAGGGATATAGAGATAAAGTCGTCTAGCTAGCGGATAATCTTCTGTTGCAACTTTGAATGCATCAGGCACCATAGCATCAATGCCCTCCTCATTCACAGCGATCACATTCGTTTTGCCAACGGCTGCTAAACCAACAAAACCAATGGCATTAAGATCGTTCATCACCGCCTGGACCAGAGCGGTATTGGATTCAAATCTCTCAGCCTTATCTGACAAAGTTAATTCTTTGCCTAATATTATCTTTTTAAAGGTATCCCAAGTACCTGAATGATCATCTCTTGCATATATTGAGCTTGGTCTACTTAAACCACCTAAACGTTCCCAATTGGTTATTTCTCCAGAAAAAACTTTGGCTAACTGATCGAGTGTTAAACTATCAATAGGATTGTCTGGGTGCACGACAATAGAAAGGCCATCAATACCAATGGTATGCTCAGTTTCAGGTGTTTTCATGTCACCAAAACTAACCAAAGCACTTGTTTCCTTTTCCTTAATTCTTCTAGACGACATGACTATATCCGTTGTATTTTTCTGAAGCTCTTTAAATCCAGTTGAAGAGCCTTGTGCTTCAATAAATATTTCCATTTTATCTGGTGTTGAGGCAAAAGGATTTAGTATACCTGTTACAATTGTCTGGTTTTCATTTTCTTTTCTATGCAAGCTTATTTGTTGCAAACCTTTTTTTTAAAAAAACGCTTTTGCTAATTCTGGTGCCAACAATTCTCCAATCGTATTAGAGCCTTTTAGCGTTAGAATTCTTTCTGCGAAAGCTTGTAAAG
>CAKMZU010000017.1:2092-16872 GCA_929200485.1 uncultured Gammaproteobacteria bacterium
TCACTATAAAAAAAATAAATGTAAGAAGGATGCGCATACTTTTACCTTAGAGCAGATAAATTTCGTTGCGAATTCTATTCGATTAAAACAACAAAATACATATCCAAGTTTGGATATTAATATTTCTGAAACATTCGGGATTGGGCTGTTAAATATTGGAGGGATACAATAAATGCTGCATATTTACTGATTTAAAAAAAAAGGCCATATTGATGGCCTGAAATTAACCTGTCTAGGCTATTATTTTTATTATCGCGCTAAACTAAAGCAAGGTATCCTTAAGTATTGCATAAAAATCCATATTGATATGAAAAAACAGAATAATTTATCATTACATTTTCGTTAATTTTTTAACTTGTTGATTTATTTAGTGTTCGAAGATAATTGAGTTTTTCTTTGATTTTTTTCTCTAGCCCTCTATCTGTGGGTTCATAAAATACCGATTGCTTCAAATCATCGGGCAAATATTGAACGCCAGGTGAAAAGGCATCAGGTTCGTCATGAGGATAACGGTACCCTTCTGAATACCCCTGCTCTTTCATAAGTTTCGTCGGTGCATTTCTAAGGTGCATAGGCACTTCCATACTGCCTGTTTCACGAATGCATTGATTCACTTGATTAAAGGCTTTATCCCTCTGACACAGGGGGTAAATTACTATTTCGGTTTTTTTGCCTAGATCAATCTAAGAGTATTACAATGATCGCCACTTTATTTTAGTTCTTCCCTCTTGGTCTAGTAGATCCTGCTCTTCCCCTAAGTCGTCACTTTGCTCTAAATAAAATGAGCATGGTGAGGTATTGTTAGGTTCTTTGTCATAAGCTTTGCATGTAGTATTAACAGCACTATATAAAAAGCCTATAGTTCCACCAATAATAATACCGTTGGCTGCATGAAAATCATCTGCAAACTTCATTAATTCAAAGCATTTAGCTACACCCACACCTAGACCTGTGCCTGTGCCGGTCAACACAGGACAGCAGAAAAGAAATCTACAAGCACAGGTTAATAAACGAAACTGTGTTAATTTACTGCAAGCCAATTTAGAACATTGAGATTGGTGATTTTCCAAGGGGATGTTCTTGCTTAATTCAGTATTTAATGTTGCTTGATACCCTGGTTGTTTTAGTATTGGGGGGGTGTGTTGGATTGTTGTGTTGTTTTCTCTGGCTTGTTGATCGTCATGCAAGCCACTGAATGTATAATTGATAGGGTAGATACAACTACATATTATGAAAACCAATTGTATAAATCGCATGGTATATTTTCATTAATCCAACTAGATCCCACATATTAGGCAACTTATTCATTTAAATGTTCAAATTTATTATCTGCAAAAAGTTGCAAATCATCGATTAAAAGATGAAGTAGACAAGTTGGAAGTTAAAAAAGCACCCTTAATTTAGACTGGGAAAGCTTGATAAAGACAGCGCCTCCATTTCAGGGAACGGGGGGGTGAAAAGAAAAGATGACATGATTAGTGATGAAGAGTGTCTTGTGCTGAGTTAATCCAACCACCGACTCCCGTTTCATCCTCAATCATTCTTATCGACATTATTTATTGAAGTTTAGTCATCCAGTATGTCTTTGTTCCATAAGTGGTTCAACCGATTAACTATTCTAGCTTCTGAGCCAATGTTTTTTGGCTTATAAAACTGTGGGATTTCAGCATTTGTGTAGATCTGTAGCACCCATCCGTCTGGCTCAGCATGAGGATACTGATACTTTACCTCATGGTCAGGGTTTGGATAATTCTTAAGGTGTTCTGGCACCTCTATCGTCGGTTGTGACTTTACATATTTCAGCGCATCATTTATTGCTTTATACGACGCATTACTTTTGACTGTACTCGCTAAATAGGTCGTGGCCTGAGCTAGCGTTATTCTCGCTTCAGGCATCCCTATTTTGCTGACGATATTTACCGTATTGCTTGCTACCGTCAGTGCATTTAGATCAACATTGCCAACATTTTCGGACGCAAATATCGCTAATCGCCGAGCAATCACCAGCTTCTGAGCCAGCTTGATTCAAATCTTACTGGTTTAAAATCAGTGTTGTATCTATAAATGTTCTCTTCAAATGCCTTAGGTAGTATCTGTCAATATAATTTGATTATTGTTTTGGGGTCAATTATTTTCTGGCAGGTGGGGCATTCATTCCGACCATAAGTGGTATTTTTCAATAAGCAGCTGGCACAACAGGCGTGGCCACATTTAGGAACCACGTTTGGCCGTTCGAAGCACATAGGACACTCAACAGGTTCATCGCTTTTATCACCTTCCAATTTCTTGAGAGCATCTGTTAGTGTCAATGACTCATATTGGTTGTATAGCGAAGTATTTTCGGCCATTTCAATTAAAGCTGAAATATCAACGTTGTCCAATACACCTGTTTTCTTAGCGAGACGGAGCCCTTGGTAGGCCATATCTTCAGGGTAATACGAATGATTAGATTCAATCTCCTTTATATCATCTTGTGGCACCCCTAAAAGCGCAACATAAAGACTCCAGAAGGCAGTAACTTTTAGAGAGAGAGTTTTTAATTCTTTGTTTGAGACTGATTGATCGTACGGTTTCATAGCTTGATTCAGCTCATTTATTGCTGGTCTGATTATTGGCTTGGGATAAATCAGCTCTACTAAGTCTTCTCTATCTATATCGACTAATGCTTGTGAAAGAATTTTCTTTGATGTATTTCCTTCTCTAGCCCAGAGCTTGAATACAGCCTCACATTTTTGATATGCATTTTTCAGAGTCTTCACAGGTTCACCATTTTTATTGTGTTTGAGATTCTTCACATCATGACCATGGATGATATTTTCTACGTCAAAAAATCGTAAATCCAGCATCATTGCAAATTCAAACCAATCATTACCTATTTCCCGTGAAAGATTTTTTATTGTTTCATCGGAGAGCTGTATTTTACCTACATCACTTGTCGCTAGTTTTGCTGTCGGTGAAGAAGGTTCTCGAATCTTGTTCGCGCTTATGCGTTGCTGGTAGGTGACCGCTGAATCTTTTTTACCTAATTTTCTTAAGATATTTATTAGTTTTTCAGGGTCGACTGATTCTTGGTATGCCTCCCAACTTTGAAGCATTCGTCGAGATTTCAAGGTATCAGTACTAAAGTTTAAATAGCTCATATTCCATTCTTCCTTAACATTTCCTGATAAAAGTTGAATCTCTTTTTCTCGTTGACCGAGCTCTATTGCAAATAAACTCCAGTCGGGAGCAATGAGATCCATTAACAGATTGAGTTTTCTACCCTCAACTATACCTTTTTGCATACTCCTTGCTAACAGCGATTCGAATCCCCCGCTGGAAGTTGCTTCTTCTTGTAGCATGGCGTGAGCTTCTACCAAGATAAACACCATTACTAATGGGATAAATTTTAAAAGAGAAAAATAATGCTTCATAAAAATCCTTAATGTTCTTTGACAAGAACGATACAAAAGCTTGTCTGAAATTTATAAACCTAAGTAAAATTTATATCCTTCCATGGATCTATTAATAATGACAAAAGGAAAACCATGAAGTTCATATTCTTGCTTGATCATGCCTTAAAACGCACTATTTATAGGCGCTAAACCCATTGTCCGGTTAAACTTCATACGGAGAAAATCAGCAACCACCCGGACTCTTGGTGCACAGAAGCGCTATCGACCGCTACGAAACAGAATTTGTTTATGTTTAAGATTAATTTGGGCGGTGTATATTGTTTTAAGGGGCTCGCCGCCCCTCTCTTGCTTTGCTCGATTCACCCGCAGGTATTTCAAAGACCAGCGATGATCCTCTATAATCGCCGATGCGTACAGGCAGAGGTGCTGTTGGCGCGACCGGCGATGAGGGGGATCTTGTGCTGAGTTAATCCAACCCCCCGACTCCCCATTCATCCTCAATCATTCTTATTGACAATATACATTGATGGTTTAGTTATCCGCTACGCCTTTACCCCATAGGTGAGTCAACCGATTAACTATTCTAGCTTCTGAGCCAATATTTTTGGGCTTATAGAACTGCGGGATTTCAGACGTTGTATAGCTCTGTAGAACCCATCCGTCTGGCTCATTATGCGGATATTGATATTTCACTTCGTGGTCGGGATTTGGGAAATTTTTAAGGTGTTCTGGCACGTCTATCGTTGGGTGTGATTTTACATATTTAAGCGCAGCATTTATCGCGGTATAGGAGGCATTACTTTTAACGGTGCTCGCCAAGTAAGTCGTGGTCTGCGCTAGCGTTATTCGCGCTTCAGGCATCCCTATTTTGCTGACGATATTTAGAGCATTGTTGGCTATCGTCAACGCATTGAGATCAGCATTGCCGACATCTTCGGATGCAAATATCGCTAATCGTCGCGCAATAAAAACGGGGTCCTCTCCTCCATCGAGCATCACAGCCAGCCATAAAATGGCTGCATCAGGATCACTTCCTCGCATACTTTTGATAAACGCAGAGATGACATCATAGTGCCTGTCCTGATTTTTATCATAGGATCGAGAGTTTTCTTTAATGAGGGATTTTAATTTGTCAGGACTCAGTTCATTTTTACGCCTCAAATTAATTGTGGTCTCTACATTTGAAATAGCTTTTCTAGCATCCCCATTTGAATACCGGGCGATCAACTCAATATAATCGTCATCAAAGCGTTCATTGGTTTTTACCATGGCAGATTTAATAATTTGAACAATGGAATCATGGCTCATCGGCGCAAGTTCTATAAGCTGAACCCTGGAAAGTAGCGCTTTGGTTACACTGCTTCTAGGATTTTCAGTTGTAGCCCCTATCAGGATAAAACGGCCACTTTCTACGTGAGGAAGCAGGGCATCTTGTTGGGTCTTCGAAAATCTGTGAATTTCATCGATAAAAATAACAGGCGTTTTTCCGTAACATTCAGCTTCATGAGATGCCAATTCAACCGTTTTCTTTAATTCGGGAATGCCAGAGAGGACGGCGGAAAGCCGAAATAGTTTTATCTCAGGAGAACAGCACAGAATATCAGCAAGCGTTGTCTTTCCTGATCCTGGCGGCCCCCAAATAATCATACTTCTGGGGATTGTGTCATTTAGCGCCGGATATTTTTCTGCGAGTTGTTTAAATCCAATGTAGTCTATCTGCTCTTTAGGTCGCAACCTATAAGCTAAAGGTGTTATCTCAGCGTTCTGTGCACTATTGGAAGCGAAAAGATCATCAGTCATGCAGCAACCCCATTACCATTTCGAATATTTTTTAACATCTCGACAAGATAGCTATTACCCAATTCCGCACCGCTGCTTGCCTGTGTAATAGCCCTAATGTCTTTTGCACTGCCAATAATACAGACCTGAAAAAATTTTTTTGCTAAATCTACGGAGATGAACTTGCGATCTTGCACTTGGCCGCTCCTACTATTTTTTGTTTCAGGTCTTTTACACCATGAAAATGGCGTATTGTGAAGCCTATTAGGAGTATCCATCACGCTACCTTCTGCTCAAATTGAAGCATAATACGACAGTTTTTGATGTACCCTTTTGTGGTCAGTGGAGCTGATCGACTATCAACACTATGCACCATAAGCCTTGCCACCGCTAGATAGAAACTAGATGTAGTAGTAATATCATCTATCTCTTTAACGCCTGATGAAACGGCTGAAAATTAGATGAATGCAGCATGACCTGATTGGCGATCATTTTTGCCAGTGCTGTTTTCCAACAACAAGAGACTCAAAACTATAGAATTGACTTGCCCGTGTTTAATGCTTTCAGCAAGTAACTGCCCTTCTCCTAAAATATATGTGATTGTCTTTCATAATCATCAATATTTTTGGAGCACATGCGTGTCGCTAGAGGTAAAAATACTGCCCCCCTCTGCGTGGCTAATCTGATTACCGAGTGTTTTGAATGGATACTGGTCTATCGTCAATGACATCCGCTGATTTTGGAATAGTAAATCGAAAGTTTTTATCCGCTATCGTGTTTTTAATTTGAAACTTGCTGAAAGCCATGATCGTTTTTTGACCTAAGGCATCAATGAATTCAATGCTGGACAGTTTTTTTTCATTAAAACTAAAAGCAAGCGTTTTGACAGCAAGCCCCTCTTTTATTCCAGTTAGGTGATAGGTAACATTTTTTTTGCCATGGGTTTCCCCAGTTAAGCGGTAATTTTCCAATAATGTTTTTGGGTCTTCAAAGATTTTGACTAAATTCGCTTGCTGTCTTTGAGTTTTATAATCTTTAAGTGTGACTTGCTGAAGATCCTCATCGTATTGCCAAATTGTTTTTCCGTCAGTGACTAACAGTTGCGGATAAGGTTGATAAGCCTGCCAATAGAATGAGCCTGGACGTTTTGATTTGATAATCCCTTTGACTTCTTGAATTTTCCTGCCGTCTTTATTAAAGGTTGTCTGAAAAAAATCTGTCTCAAACGTTTTCAATGCTTCCAGTAAGCCAAGTATTTTCTTCTCTTCATTTGAATGGCTAGCAGCTTTCACAGAAGTAGATTTTGGATTCACCATTTGTTGTGAGGCACCTCCTTTAGCGGTAACTGATGCACTTAATTCAGTCCATGCAAATACCAAAAACAAAATCAGGCCAATTTGTTGCATCTTCAGGTCAACCTCTTACTTCTATTATTGTCTTATGCCATTAAAAACATTATCTAGGGGGTGGTGCTAATACTTCTCGTTGGCCACTGGCTGACATTGGGCTAATCACGCCCGCAGCTTCCATTGTTTCTATCATTCGAGCAGCTCTGTTATAGCCTATCCGAAGCTTTCTCTGCACTGAGGAAATTGACGCTTTACGCGTTTCACAAACAAAAGCGACAGCCTCATCATATAAAGCATCGCTTTCAGGATCGTCTTCTTGTGATTCACTGGCGATGCCTGGAATTTCGATACTTTCACCTTCTGCGGTTAAGTCTTCAATATAATCTGGCTCACCTCTTTCTTTCCAGGCCGCAACAACACGATGCACTTCATCATCATCAACAAATGC
Organism: uncultured Gammaproteobacteria bacterium; assembly: GCA_929200485.1. Lineage (GTDB taxonomy): Bacteria > Pseudomonadota > Gammaproteobacteria > Pseudomonadales > DT-91 > CAKMZU01. Next base: position 9,064 of record CAKMZU010000017.1, read on the forward strand.
GCCATGAACACGCGTCAACAAACTGGTACCCGGTGGAAGAAATAGCATATCCCCCTGCCCTAATAATTGCTCTGCGCCACCTTGATCTAATATGGTGCGTGAATCTATTTTTGATGATACCTGAAAAGCCATGCGCGTGGGAACATTGGCTTTAATTAAACCGGTAATAACGTCTACAGAAGGACGTTGAGTAGCAAGAACCAAGTGGATGCCGGCGGCTCTTGCTTTTTGAGCAATTCTGGCAATCAATTCTTCAACTTTTTTACCAACCACCATCATCATGTCAGCAAATTCATCGATGACAATGACAATAAATGGCAGTGTGGAAAGTGCAGGTCTACCCTCTTCACCATCCAGTGATTCTTCAGGATTATATAAAGGATCTAAGATGGGCTCACCTGCAGTTTCAGCATCCAACACTTTTTTGTTGTAACCTGCGATGTTACGAACACCTAATCTTGACATGAGCTTGTAGCGGCGCTCCATTTCACCAACACACCACCGAAGGCTATTGGATGCATCTTTCATATCGGTGATGACTGGAGCCAGTAGATGCGGGATGCCTTCATAAACTGATAATTCCAGCATTTTTGGGTCAACAAGGATTAATCGGACTTCATCAGGGGTAGACTTAAACAATAAGCTGAGCAACATGGCATTAACACCCACACTTTTACCAGAGCCTGTTGTTCCGGCAACCAATAAATGAGGCATTTTTGCAAGGTCTGCGACAATGGGTTCACCACCGATATCTTTACCCAATACCAATGTCAGTGGCGATTTTGATTGATCAAACTGTTCAGAGCCTATCACTTCACTAAAGAAAACGGTTTCTCTATTTTTGTTGGGGATTTCTATACCTATCACGGATTTCCCTTCGATAACTTCAACTACCCTAACACTGGTTACTGCTAGAGATCGAGCGATGTCTTTCGAGAGGTTGTTGATGGTATTTACCTTTGTTCCAGGTTTGGGTTCGATTTCAAATCGAGTAACAACTGGACCAGGTAATACACCTGTCACCGTAACTTCAACTTTAAAATCTAAAAGTTTCAGCTCAAGGAGGCGAGAAAGTTTTTCAAGTACTTCTCTTGAGTAGCCTTTTTTAACCTCGCTTGGGGCGTTCAACAGACTGGTTATCTCAGGTAAATCAGTGTCGCTTTGAAATAGTTTTCTCTGTTTTTCCTTGATGACTCTGGGACTCTGCTCTACCTGGGATTTTGGCTCTTTAATATTGATGGCTGGTTTCACTACTGGCGCTTGAACAATTTCTTCAATGGGCGTAATTTCTGCTATATCAATGGCAATATCTGCAGTATCCAGCGGCGCAAAAACAGGCTCCTGTTTTGCCTCAAGATCCATAGTGTTATTTTCTTGCCCTTCGTCAGAAGTTTTTTCTTTTTCTCGTTTAGGTAAACGCACGAAAGTGGGTAGTCTCTTAATGAATGGCCAAGCTTTTTTAGCCATTGCAGCTAGAAAAAGTGGACATTGGATTAATGCTAATCTACCTATAGCTTCAGTTAATTTTAACCAGGAAATACTGGTGACAAAGGTACCACCGATAAAAAACAACGCGATATAAATGAGCTTTGCGCCTGCAATACCAAAGCTTGGCACAAACGCCGCATTAAGAATCTGTCCTAAATATCCACCGGGGCCTTGAGGGTAGATAGAAACAGCGTTTGAGGTGTGTAACGTAGTGAGACCACAAAGACTTAAAAATAAAAGGATGAGCCCTATGAAAAAAATGACGCCGCCAGCCCAGTCGATGTCATTGTATTCTCCTCGTTTTGAAAAAAACAAAACGGTACGATAGGTAAAAACCAGAGGAAAAAGATAGGCGATGTACCCAAAAAAGAGCACTAAAATATCAGCAATCCAGGCACCGGTTTTGCCTCCTGCATTGTGGATAGCCATCTCCGCACCAAAATACGACCAGCCAGGATCGTCACTGTGATAGGTCGATAGCGCAATAATTAAGAAAATTGCCATCGCAGTGGTAGCAACAAAAAGCCCCTCAAGCAGGAGTTTCATTAACCTGGATGGTATTTCCATTTCTTGACTATTTGAGGACACTGGCAAAACCTGTCGATAAAACCCTAGTTTACTTATAATTTTAGTGTTCTTGGAAGACCTCACCAGTGTTTTTATGCAAAATTCGCTTTTTAAATTAATTTTGACGAGCTTTCGAGTAAGTAACCCATGCAGCTTGACTTGATACTTGGCTCCCCTTCACAATAGCGACCTCATGCTGTCTTTTACCAATAAAGATACGCATTGACGCCAATTGATTCTTTTAAAAAAGGTTTGTTTAAGGGTTTTACGATATGAGTGACTTCATCCATCACCGTTTGATTATTCTGGGTTCTGGGCCTGCAGGATATACTGCAGCGGTCTATGCTGCGCGTGCAAATTTGAATCCTGTGGTTATCACTGGTATGGAACAAGGTGGACAATTGACCACGACAACCGATGTTGACAACTGGCCTGGTGATCATGAAGGTGTTCAAGGCCCTGAGTTAATGCAGCGAATGCAAAAGCATGCTGAACGTTTTGATACCGAAATAATTTTTGATCATATTGAAAAATCGGATTTAAGTGAAAGACCATTTAAACTCTTTGGTAACACAGCGAATTACACTTGTGATTCATTAATTATTGCAACAGGCGCTTCTGCTCAATACCTCGGCCTTGAATCGGAAACGGCTTACATGGGTAAAGGTGTTAGTGCCTGCGCTACCTGTGACGGTTTCTTTTATCGCAATAAGCCTGTGGCTGTCGTTGGTGGAGGTAACACCGCCGTTGAAGAAGCACTCTATTTATCGAATATTGCCAGTGAAGTGACCCTGGTTCACCGCCGTGATGCATTAAGAGCAGAAAAAATCCTTCAGGATAAACTCTTTGAGCGAGAAAAAAACGGCAATATCAACATTGTTTGGGACCACACGCTTGATGAAGTGTTAGGTGACGGGCATGGCGTTACAGGCCTTAGACTAAAAAGCACCAAAGAGGAAGCGACACAAGAAATCAGTGTTGACGGCGTATTTATCGCCATTGGTCACAAGCCTAATACCGACATGTTTATTGATCAGTTAACCATGAGAGATGGCTACCTTATTACGACCAGTGGACTGGAAGGCAATGCCACTCAAACCAGTATTGATGGCGTGTTTGCTGCTGGCGATGTGGCCGATCATGTCTATCGGCAAGCGGTGACATCAGCAGGCTTTGGCTGTATGGCAGCACTTGATGCCGAACGTTTTTTAGATAATTAATCAATAATATTGTAAGTTCCCCTGCCATTAATAAAGGGGAACTTCTCTAGCTTGCCTTTGGTTACTTAGACTCTGTGATTCCCTGGATTGATGACAGCCAACCGGTTTTTCCTGACCCGTCATTAGCGTTAGAAGACCCTGATGGATTGCTTTGTGCCGGAGGAAATTTAGCGCCTACCACACTAATTGAAGCCTATTCAAAAGGTATTTTCCCCTGGTTTTCTGAGCATGACCCTATCCTTTGGTGGTCGCCGAATAATCGCTGCGTGATATTCCCCAGTGATATTCATGAATCCAAAAGTCTTAGCCGCGCGACGAAAAAGTTTAGCGGAAAAATAAGCATAAATACGCAATTTAAAGCCGTCATGAAAGCCTGCGCTGAACCAAGAAAAGAAGATTCAGGAACCTGGATTACTGACAATATGATCAGTGCTTATTGCGAGTTAGCAGATCTTGATGTCGCGCACTCCATTGAATTAATTGAGGATGATAAATTAGTCGGTGGCCTTTACGGTTTATCGCTGGGAAAGGTATTTTTCGCCGAATCCATGTTTTCCAGGATTCCAAACGCTTCAAAAATATTGTTGGTTGAACTTGCAAGAAGACTTGATCGTGCAGGTTTTGCCATGATTGATTGCCAGGTAGAAAACCCTCACCTGCTATCGATGGGGGCAACGATTATTAAACGCCACGAATACCTGGAAAAACTTCGAGCGAATATAATCAAATCCCCTATAAGAAACCCTTTATATTGATAGCTAAAAAGCGCGAGAAGTCTTTGCTATTGCGTAAGTTTTGAGGCAGAATCACACCCCTTGTGGTTTTGAGTGAAATTATTTGCAAATTCACTCAGTTTTGACTATATCCATGTTTAATAAATGCAATCGGAGCCTCGGGCCATATGGCAAAAGAAGACCAGTTTGAAATGGAAGGTGAAGTGATTGATTCACTCCCAAATACAACTTTCCGAGTAAAACTTGAAAATGATCATATCATCACAGCCCATATTTCAGGAAAAATGCGTAAAAACTACATCCGTATTTTAACGGGTGATAAAGTTCGTGTTGAGTTAACCCCTTACGACTTAACGAAAGGCCGCATTACTTATCGAGCTAGATGAATCTAGTTATTCACGTATTCCCCCATTCGCTTTTGCTATTATTTAATGGTTTAAAGAATACAAAAGCGTGATTCTGCCTGTATTGCCCCTCATTTTATCCTTCTTGATACGCTATTTTTTTATAAAAGTCAGATCAGTTTTTCATATCTATTCTAATATTATGGGAGTACTTACAATGGATTGAAGAAATGTGTTTTCGAAATAGTTTTATCGCCTATTTTGTCTTAAGTATCCTCACGGCTTGCACGCTAGAAGTTCAACCCCCGTCAAATAATAAAGAGAATACTGAATCCACAAAGATTCAAAAAGAAACTCAAGACAAGAAAACAACTAAGGAAGCCTCTGACGTTAATAAATCAGATGATGAAACCCCAGTTGAAACAACAAAGATAAAAATATCATCGAAATCAGCGTTAACTTTTGTAAAACTCCCAGCTGGAAAATATACCCAAGAGGCATTAATCACAGCGATGAAAGCAGTGGAGACTTCCATTGCTGCAAATATTTCATGGTTTCATGGTGAGAATGAAATTTTATCTTTAGATGAATATGCAGCACCTGAAGGGGAAATCACATTAAAGGTGGTTGGTGTAACAGAGAAAGGCGTACAAGCAGAAAAGGAAGTCAACGTAGAGATCATCAGCGAAGAAAGCCCATTAACTATCGATTTTCTCAACTTACCAAAGGGTGAATATACTCTTGATCAATTAAGGGCCGCATTAACTGAAGTCAAACTCAATGAACCCGGGACTTTATCCATACAGGATAACAATGGCGTCATTAATAATATCCAGGAGTATGCTCCGACACCTGGTTCGATACAACTGGTTTTTAAAGCGATTGATCAAAATCAAAAAGTAAAAGACACATCGGTCAGTGTGTTGTTGAAAGAGGATGAAACACCTCCCGTTGTAAAAGTAAAAAAAGCCATTCTTTTGGGTATTGATGGGGTGCAATATGAAAAAATATTACCTCTTTCAACCCCAAATTTTGATCGACTAACCATTAAACAAGCCTATACTGGCGGTATTGTGGGACAAGGAAGTCAACAGGCAACCTCGAGCGGACCAGGTTGGTCAACTATTCTAACGGGTGTTTGGGATAATAAACATCAGGTTGTATCCAATAGCTCTGGTCATGCAGATGCAAGTTTTCCTAGTATCTTTAAGCGTTTGAAAACAGCAAAACCGGATTTCACGCTTGCATCCATTATCAATTGGCGCGAACCTAATGAGGTTTATTTCAAGAATGAGATGACGCTTGTAGATACCGTTATGAGTAGCATTTCAGATGAACAGGTCACTTCCGCTGTAGTGTCAGAAATTAACAAAGGGACTGATTTTATCTTTGCTCACCTGGACGATCCCGATGGGGTTGGTCATTCAAGTGGGTTTGGCTCGAGCTACAACCAGTCAATTATAACGGCTGATCGTCAGCTAGGAGAAATATTGGATGCCATCGATGCATCCGAAGCCAATACATCGACTGATTGGCTTGTCTTGGTAACAACTGACCATGGGCGGGAAGCTTCTGGCTATAATCATGGCGCACAAACCTATGGCGAAAAAATCATTTTTATTGGAACAAATACGCCGTTAAATGATGAATTTGATCAGGCAGTCTCACCGCCTAACACGGACTTTGATGCCCTTTATGGCTATGCGAGTCAAGCCTCTCTAGTACCTACTATCTTAACATATTTTGATGTCCCTATTGATGTTAACTGGTTGATGGATGGCCCTTCCCTGTTAGGTGATCTGGGGGTGAGAAAATTAATGAGTGGTGATACGTCAACCCTTGCCTGGGTTAGCGAAAGCACTGCTGTTGTCGATATTTATAAGGGCGGTCAGAAGGTAGCAACAGTAAAAGCGTCAGATCAAAAATGGACTGATCCATCTCCAGGTTCGGCAAAAACAGTAGACTATGTTGTGACATTAAACGGGGTCTCTAGCGCGTTAAGACACAACAATCTAGCAATGACCGCTATTTTTCAAGGCAGCTCTAGTAGTAAGGATTATTTTTTTAGAACGGATAATCAATATGTTCGATACAGTCGTACTTGGGATGAAGCAGATAGCGGATACCCAAAGCCAATAAATAATTCAAACTGGCCAGGTCTGGAACCTTATAAAGATAAAATTATCGCTGGATTTAAGCGATATGACAGGTACGCCTACTTGTTTTTATCTGATGGCTACTATCTAAAGTATGATCTTAACGCGGATGAACTCTTGAATGGCTACCCCTTACTAGTCAACAATCAACTTTGGCCTGGGCTGGAAGAATACAGGGATCTTATTTCTGCTGCGCTTCGCGTTGAAGGGGATCATGTTTATTTCTTTCTGAGCGATGGCCGTCACCTCCTCCATAATTTGGCAACTATGACCACTGAAGCGGGTTATCCTAAATCAACAAAAGATCATTGGCCGGGTGTCGGCGACTATGCTGATGATATCGTAGCTGCCATTCGCTGGGATGAAAAAGTCTATTTCTTCTTAAAAAATAATCAATATTTACGATACGATTTGAATAACAAGAGTGTTGATTCGGGTTATCCAGCAGCTGTCGATGATAATAGTTGGGAAGGGTTAGCTTCAGATTAAACGAAAAACTTATAAGTTGAATTCGCTTTCTATGTTAGCAATCAAGCGTAGTATGAATATATTGCGCTAGAATTGCCTCTTTGGAAAATTAACAAAGCTAACCAAAACAATTGCTAACGTTGAGCAATAGCTTAGACATATTTATTTTATATATATGCAACCCAATTTATTTGGATTGTGCCGCATTCAAAGCAATGATATCCATCAATTCCGGTGAAAGACAATCATAGACCTGTAGCCCCATTGATTTTAATTGCGCCCGAATCTCAGACATATCTTCAGGCGCTGTTCCAGCCTCAATGATTGAAGACACAAACGCTGCAAATTTAGGCGGGGCCCACCCCTCCTCTTTAAACAGCTCAGGATGAATAAAATCCAACCCATAGAATGCGTGAGATTTGTTTTCAATTCTCCCATACATATGCACCCCGCACTCCTTACAGTAGTGACGTTGAATAATCGCATCTGTATTGACAATACTTAGCTTATTGTTGCCGTGAGTGACGTTAACTTTATCCCGAGATACAACGGCAACAAGTGAAAATAAAGCGTTTTCTGGTTTCCAGCACTGTGTACATCCGCATAAGTGATTATGTGCAATCTGACTTGCAACTGACACTGTTACAGCATTATTGTTGCACGCACACTCAAGTGTACCGCCAGAAAACTTAGCCGATACGGGTTTAATTCCACCATCGACTGCTGGATGAATAGCTATAGCCATAGTCGTTACCTATTTTTTCTTGCGTCTATTTTTTCATCAACTTCGTTACCCTGCAATTGATCAAAAAACTGATTTGATCTTCTAAAT